>JBGUGM010000110.1:0-3454 GCA_045111535.1 Bacteroidaceae bacterium | reverse complement strand
ACATCGAGCTGCACATCCTTCAGGCTGACCAGCGACGTGTCGAACTCGCCCCACAGGGCATACATCGACTCGTAGCCACCAATCTGCTGTTGCAGTTTCTGTTCCAAGGCCTCCGCTTCTTCCTTGCTTCGTTTCACCTCCAGACGCAACGCAGTTTCCTTGTTCTTGATAATAGGCAAGGTGCGCTGTCGCATCTTGAGGTTCTTCTCAATCTGCTGAAGCGATGTCTTGTTATATTGAAACTTAATCGCCATACATTACTTCCAATAGATGTCAGTAAATTCTTTCTTGATGTTGACCTCCTCAAGTTTAAAGTACTTCTTGAAGAGTGACCACGTAACATCCAGCATTTCAGTCGTATCGAGATTCACGTCGATAGCGAGCAACTTGCTGGCATATTCCTTCGCGAAGTCGAGACAGCGGTTGTCGTAGTCCGTCAAATCGAAACCATTCTCCATCTTCGTCTTCGCATTAGCAGCATCAGAGTACAGACGGATGGCAGCGTTCATCACCTGCGAGTGGTCCTTACGCGTCTTCTTACCAGCCACAAGTTGTTTCAGACGAGAGAGTGAACGGAATGGGTCAACGATGACCTTACCGATATCTGAGTCACGACGCAAGTAGAGCTGACCCTCGGTGATGTAACCTGTGTTGTCAGGCACAGCGTGTGTGATGTCACCACCCGACAGCGTCGTCACAGCGATAATCGTGATGGAACCGCCACCTGCACTCTCTGGGAACTGCACGGCCTTCTCATAAATCTTTGCCAAGTCGGAATAGAGTGAACCCGGCATAGAGTCCTTCGAAGGAATCTGGTCCATACGGTTGGACACGATAGAGAGTGAGTCAGCATATGAAGTCATATCCGTCAAGAGCACCAGCACCGTCTCATGCTTCTCCACAGCAAAGTACTCAGCAGCCGTCAGAGCCATGTCAGGCACCAGCAGACGCTCCACAGCAGGGTCTTCGGTGGTGTTCATGAAGGCGATGATGCGGTCGAGCGCACCTGCATTCGAGAAGGTGTTCTTGAAGAAATAGTAATCGTCGTTCGTCATACCCATACCACCGAGAATAATCTTGTCCACTTTCGCACGGAGTGCCACAAGTGCCATCACCTCGTTGAAGGGTTGGTCGGGGTCTGCAAAGAACGGAATCTTCTGACCCGACACCAAGGTGTTGTTGAGGTCAATACCCGCAATACCCGTCGCAATCAGTTCCGATGGTTGCTTACGACGTACAGGGTTTACTGAAGGACCGCCAATCTCCACGTCTTTGCCCTCAATCTCTGGACCTCCATCGATAGGGTTTCCGTAGGCATTGAAGAAGCGTCCAGCCAACTGCTCACTCACTTTCAGCGATGGAGCCTTGCCCAAGAACACCACCTCGGCATTCGTAGGGATGCCACCTGTACCTTCAAATACCTGCAGGGTCACGTCGTCGCCTGCAATTTTCACTACCTGAGCCAACTTGCCGTTGATGGTGGCAAGCTCGTCATATCCCACTCCCTTCGCTTTGAGGGAGACTGTGGCCTTCGTGATCTGGCCAATCTTTGTGTATATCTTCTGAAAAGCTGTAGCCATAGTCGTTTATGCGGCAAGCATTGCCTTGATTTGTGAAACAAAGTCGTTATATTGTTCGCTCTGGAACTGCGAGTAATTCATCTGCTTGCAGAGGTTGATGAGCTTGCGGAAGAATGCCACACAATCCTCGAAGTGGTCGAATTGGAAGTCTGTCTCGCAGATTTCTGTCACAAGGTCAAGAATAGCCTCCTGACGTTCCAGCGAAGTCACGGCATCCACCTCATCGAAGGCATCCTGCTGCAAGAGCACGAAGTCGATGATTTCTGACTTCCAGAACACTACGTGGTAATCTACTGGCACACCATCATCACCCAGGATGTTGATTTGCTCGGCAATCTCCTTACCACGCTGCATACGAGTCTTCAAAGCCTGTACCTTTGGAATCCACTTGTCGTTAATCTTCTTCGAGATGTATTCTGCGAATTCAGGATATTCCAGATACTTCGAGTATGAGTCGATAGGATTCACGGCAGGATAACGCTTCTTGTCCGCACGGTCTTGTTCCAGTCCGTAGAAGCAACGAGCCACCTTCTTCGTATTCTCCGTCACAGGCTCCTTCAGGTTACCACCGGCAGGCGACACCGTACCGATGAAGGTGATGGAGCCAATCTCGCCGTTGTTCAAATACACATAACCTGCACGTCCGTAGAAGTTTGAGATGAGGGCACCCAAGTCCATCGGGAATGCGTCAGGACCAGGCAGTTCCTCCATACGGTTGGACATCTCACGCAGCGCCTGAGCCCAACGTGAAGTGGAGTCAGCCATCAAGAGCACACGCAGACCCATCGAACGGTAATACTCTGCCATCGTCATGGCTGTATAGACCGAAGCCTCACGTGCAGCTACAGGCATGTTAGACGTGTTGGCGATGATGATGGTGCGCTCCATCAACTTGCGACCAGTGTGTGGGTCATCCAGTTCCGGGAACTCCGTGAAGATTTCCACCACCTCATTCGCACGTTCACCACAGGCAGCGATAATCACGATGTCTGCCTCAGCCTGCTTCGAGATAGCGTGCTGCAACACCGTCTTACCCGTACCGAAAGGACCAGGGATGAAGCCTGTACCACCTTCCACGATGGGGTTGAACGTATCAATCGTGCGCACACCCGTCTCCAAGAGTTTGAAGGGACGTGGTTTTTCCTTATAGTTCGTCATGGCAAACTTCACAGGCCAGTGCTGCACCATGTCCACCTTCACCTCGGTACCGTCTTCCTTCTCGAGCACAGCCACCACATCGTGAATCTTGTACTTGCCAGCAGGCACGATGCTCTTCACCTTTGCCTTTCTTTCCAACTGGAAGGGAGCCATGATTTTCAGTTTCTGCGAGTTCTCTTCCACCTCGCCCAGCCATGCAGAGCCTTCCACCTCGTCGCCCACCTTAGCAAGAGGCACGAAGTCCCACTCACGGTCTTTGTCGAGCGGTTCGGTGTACTGACCACGCTTCAGGAAGACACCTTCCATCTTGTCAAGGTCATTCTGCAGACCGTCGTAGTTCTTCGACAACATACCAGGACCCAACTGCACTTCCAGCATGTGTCCCGTAAATTCGGCTGGTGCACCAACCCTGAGTCCACGTGTCGATTCGAACACCTGAACATACACGTCACTGCCCACCACCTTGATGACCTCACTCATCAGCTTGTCGCCACCTGTCTCGATGTAGCAGATTTCACCCTGCTTCACAGGTCCATCGACAGCCAGTGTCACCATGTTGGCAATAACGCCACTAACAGTTCCTTTTGTCATATCTTGTCATTGTTTTATTTTTCCATCAAATTCCTCACGTGCGCAGCCTTCGCCACGAACTCCTCGGGCACGCGTGCTTCTCCTCTCAGATTCTCGATAATCTGTCGGAAAGTCTCCTTGCCCGT
>JBGUGM010000109.1:0-15255 GCA_045111535.1 Bacteroidaceae bacterium | reverse complement strand
CCCTTTGTTGGTCGGGATGACACGACTCGAACGTGCGACCCCTTGGTCCCAAACCAAGTATACTACCAACTGTACTACATCCCGATTTTCAACAACTTTCGAGTGTTCTTTTCTCAAAAGCACTGCAAAGGTACGACTTTTATTCGAACTGACAAAACAAAACGCTCTTTTTTTCCATTTCAAATGTAAAAAACAACAAAAAGGGTGACATACCTATGGCATGTCACCCTTTATTATTGAAATTTTACTTCTTATTTCAGTGTAACGATTGCACGACGGTTGAGGTTGAATGGCTCAACTTCAGCAACACCACCAACACCTGAAACCTGGATCTTAGCACGGTCAACGCCAAGGCTAACGAGTTCGTCAGCAACAGCCTGTGCACGAGCCTCAGAAAGCTTCTGGTTATAAGCAGAAGAACCAGTCTTGCTATCTGCAGAACCTCTTACTACAACAGTAGCCTTAGTGTTCTTAGCAGCAGCTGCAACAGCCTCGAGGTTGATGAGATCCTTCTTAGAGTTGATCTTAGCAGAGTTGAGGTCGAAGAAAACAGAAGTAGCACCTGTAGTTACGTTGCCAGCAGGAACTTCTGGGCACTTGTGGTTAGCCCACTTAGCGAGCTCAGCACGAAGACGTGCATTCTCGTCCTGCTCAGCCTTGAGCTGTGCGCGGAGAGCAGCGAGCTTAGCGCATGCTTCAGCAGAGAGAGCCTCGTAATCCTCGAGAGAAACAGCCTTAGACCAGCCAGTCTTACCAAGGTTGAATGTGAGACCGAGGTCGATAGAAGTAAGAGGATTAGACTTCCAGAACTTCTTATCTGTACCCATTGGAACAGCAGGGTTGAAAGCCTGAGTTGTGAACACGCAAGCAGCATCAAGATAAACACCTACGCGCTTTGACACCTTCCATGCAGACTCGAAACCTGCGCCGAGAGCTGGAGCATATTCGTTAGCACCGAAGTTGCGGATGACACCCATACGTGGGTAAAGAATCAGGTTCCAAACACGAGTATCACTGTAACCACAGAAGATGTTGCTCATGTTGAACTCAGTGTCGAAGTAGATAGCTGCATAGCCACCCTTGTGAGCATTTGGCATTTCCCAAACGTGATCAAGGTTACGGAATGCGTGATAGAATGCACCGTTCTCCCAGTTGATCTTACCACGTACACCGATACCTGGAGTGAACCACTTGCCTAAAGCAAGGTCAAAACCGTAAGTACGACCATTGTGCCAGTCCTTCTTAAAGAAATCACCATGACCATACATACTTACAATGTTAGCATCAACACCTACCTGAACAAACCAGTTTGACCAGAAAGAGTTAGTTGCAACACTGTACTTGTTTGTTGTTGGAGTTGCAAACTCATCGCACTGTGCATTAGCAGCAGCACAAAGACCTACAAAGGCCAACGCCATCATTAACTTTTTCATAAAAACAAATTTTTAATAAAACAATAATTAATATTTTCTTAAAACTATTTTCACTTTTATCAGGTGAAGGCACTTTGGCAAAGTCTGCCGTGAAAGCACTATTTCACACTAATCTTGATGCAAAGTTAAGTATTTTACTTTATTCGTACATTACAAAAAACAAAAAAAATGTAAAAAAAATGAGTTTTACTATGATTTTTTTGCATTTTTTCACACTTTTGACCTCAAAAAGCCTCATTTTCCAGGTTTAAAAGAGGCCATTCAGTGTTTTATCCTCAATAATTGTATAAATTAATTTGCCGTCTGGAGTCCTCGCAGGGGTCTTTGTGGCGAACAAATCCTGTAAAAGACGCTCCATTTCTACCACTGAGAGCACTTGGCCATAGACAATCGCTGCATTCTCTGCCATCGTAAGCGCCAATGCCTCTTGTGCATCCCTTCGGATATCATTCGTCTTCTCCTTAGCAGACACAATCATGTCATGAAGCAACGCACTGATATCAATTCCTTCCAACCCTTCAGGAATGCCATTGACAGAATAGGAGCCTCCACCAAGGTTAGACAAATCAAATCCCAAACTGCTGATATCATCCATCAGATCCTCCAAGACAATACAATCATCTTTCTCAAACTGCACCACGATAGGAAAGAGTTCTTTCTGTGATGGACGGTTACCTGAATTGATGCACTGCATGTTCTGGTCAAACAGCACACGTACATGGGCACGATGCTGGTTCACCGCCATGAGACCAAGAGTACAAGGAAGGATGATGTACCTTCCTTTGTATTGGAATTTCTGCACAGACACATCAAACGGCATGGAGGCACCACCCTTCTCCACCACCATATCATTCCATATTGAGCCTTGCAGATTTTCTTCTTCGGGAATATCATCTCCACTCAACACTGATCCATCCGAATACGTCTGAGCGGGTAAGGCACCCACCCCGTCACTTTCATCTGATATCGGAGCAGCATACTTATTATACAACTTTTCCCAGCCATTCGAACGAGAATAAATCTGGGCATCCCCACTCTTAAATGGATTATAGGTAGAAGGCGCCAACTTGGGTTGATGCGGTATAGATGTCATCGTTCCCATCACGGGGATGTCAGGTTTCCCTTCCACATCAAAATCAATCATGGGGACATTGCAGAACTGCCCTATCGTTTCCCTCACTGCTGCCGAAAGCACTTGCCAGATTGGTTGCTCATTATCAAACTTGATTTCCGTTTTGGTCGGATGTACATTCACATCGATTGCCGATGCATCCACCGCAAAGTAGATAAAGTAGGACACGTGTTCACCCACAGGTATCAAGTTCTCATACGCCTTCATCACAGCACTATGGAAATACGGGTGGCGCATATATCTTCCGTTCACAAAGAAATACTGATGCGTTCCCTTCTTCTTCGACGACTCTGGTTTACCCACATATCCTGAGATACTCACCAAAGATGTTTCCACTTCAATTGGCAACAAATCCGCATTGATTTTCTTTCCAAACACATCAATGATTCTTTGCCGGACAGATGCCTCAGGAAGATTGTACATCTCCACTCCATTATTATACAATGTGAAAGCAATTTCAGGATGCACCAGCACGATACGCTGAAAGTCTGCCACCACATTCGTCAGTTCCGTTTGATTAGACTTCAAGAATTTTCTTCTGGCAGGCACATTGAAAAACAGGTTCTGTACCGAGAAGTTGCTGCCAGCAGGACATGCCACCGGTTCTTGCTTTTCTATCTTCGAGCCTGCAATCTGAATCATCGTACCCAGTTCATCCTCTATACGTCTTGTCTTCAATTCCACCTGTGCCACAGCAGCAATGCTTGCCAATGCCTCTCCCCTAAATCCCATCGTCGTCAGGTTGAACAAATCCGATGCTTTCTGAATCTTCGAAGTGGCGTGACGTTCAAACGACAGTCGTGCATCCGTTTCCGACATGCCTTTTCCGTCATCTATCACCTGCACATTCGTCTTACCGCCATCCGTCACCAACACCTTCACGTTCTTGGCACCAGCATCAATCGAGTTCTCCACCATCTCTTTGATGATGGAAGAAGGACGCTGCACTACCTCACCAGCAGCAATCTGGTTGGCAACAGAATCAGGTAGAAGATGAATAATATCGTTCACAGTTGATGTATGTTTAATCAATCATTAAAATGTAAGACTGCCTGTATATAAATAATGCATCAGGAGAAGCAAGAGCACGATGGCGACAATCAGCACACCGTACGACAGCGGTTTCCTCCCACTTTCCTTCCGACGCTTCAAGTGCTTTGTTGCCTGCACGAACTTTCCACGGATGTCTTCTGGCGAGAATTCCTTCGGAGGTAACAGCCCCAGTTCTCGCTTTGCCCGTTCATCTATCTCCTTCAATTTTTCCTTCCTCGGGTCGTAGTAGATGTAGTTATGATGAAAACCTCGTGGTTTCCGTGTCGTGAACATTCCCATATTATATATATATAAATAATGTGTAAATATATCCGTTTACAAATTCTCCAGGTGCTGCTTCGGCACCACTCTCTTCTCCGTCTTCTTCAATTCCTGCTCCTTTTTCTTGCTTCTCCAGCCAAAAATATCATCCTTATCCTTCGGACGGATGTAGTCAAACCACGCGAATCCAGTCAGATAGCGTCTGTCCTCAGGAATGGCAAAAGGAGGATACATCACCCCTGAAGGTGTGGACATCCAGATCTTGTTCACCTTCTTCTCCTTCATGTACAGGTTCAATTCCGGTGTTTCCGTATAGTTCATGCCGATACGACTACCGTCATCTTCCTCCATGAAATACACCACATACACATTTCCCTTCGCATTATTGTGCTCAATCACGCCATCCACAAAGTAACAGAACATCTCCTTCGATGACACCTGATTATACGACACCGAGTCCACCTGCTCTATCGTCATGGCTTGATTGATGATGTGAATCCACTCCACCGTGCTGTCATTATTGTAGATACGGATTTCCTCGCCAAACACCTGTTGTCCTTCATTCCAAAGGATAGGCTGCCCATACAGATATGTGCAGGAATCCATCTCATGCGACACCAACGAGTCGCACACACCCTGAAAGTCCCTTCGATACATTCTCACCTTATGATAGGCAAACAAATCCCTGTACACCGAGTCCGTTTTCTGGTTATACGTCACCATCTTCAACGTGTCACCATGCACATACAGCGTATCTGCTTCCGAAAACTCATAACACACAGCACTGTCCGTTGCCAATGCCATGCCTGTCTGGTCCTCATAACGGCAATAGTTACCCGTCAACATGCACTTGTTCTCCACATCCAACAGCACCACATCGCCAAATGCCTCACTCACCCCCGTCTCTTCATCGAAGAACAGACTATCTCCCACAATGTCACGCATATCCTTATACACATGCGATCTGTCCATCAGATTCGCCTCCCCCGTCTGTGTGTTGTAGTCACCACGCAGGGCATACACAAACGTGCTGTCCGAGGAGATGATGTTCGTTTCCGATACAATCCTGGCCACCTTCGTGTTGGCATAGTAGTACAACTCATTTGTTTTCAATTCAAACTTCGGATTCGTCAGCACCACATTGTCCTTGAATATCGCCTCGTTCAGAGCAGGTGTGTATTGTCCATAGTCTGAGTTCAGCACATTGTCCCCGTCATACAGCACACCATGTCTCGGATAGAATCCCACACCTTCCAGACGGTCATAGTCAATGATGTCTGTCACCAGTTTCGTCTTTCGATGAATCAGCACGGCACGTCCTTGTGCATGAGCCTGCATCATCGGACCATTGTACAACAGCGTATCGCTCGTCAGTGTCAGCGTGTCGCCCTGCACCATCTTCACATGACCATAGGCATTGAACGTGTTTTCATCCTTATAGAAGCGGGCACTGTCACAATCCAGATACATGCCGTCGTGGTACAGTTTCACATGTCCCACCAGCACATCAGCACGCGGATCTATGGGGTTCTTGTACAGCACGTCACTATGAATCAACTTCACCTCCTCACTCGATTTTCTCCGAGGAGTATCATCAAGACGCGAAGCAAAAAGCACACAAACTGTTGACAGGCACATACAACCTATCAACAGTCTCGCTCCTATGTTTCCATGCTTTTTCAAACCAACTCTAAACTCTCAACTTTCAACTCTCAACTCTACTTAATCCACCCAGGATACTGGAACTCACAGTTCTGCCAATCCTCATTGATGTGGATATACGTTGTCTTCTGCTTGTCGCGAATCCACTGCTCCAACTTCTCATCACACAATTTGTTCAGCACCACGCTCTGCAACTCCTGATAATCCTCAGCCATCGTGGCACGGTGTCCATTCACCCTGTTCTTCAGTTTCACGATTGCCACAACCTCCTTGCCCTTTTTGTTCACCATAATGAAAGGCTTTGATATCTCACCAACCTTCATGCCTGCAACGGTACGAGCCACCTCCGTAGGGAGGTCCTTCATCTCAAACTTCGATGAGCCAGTGTCCTCGTCGAACAACAGACCATAATTGTTGCGAGTGTCTTTGTCATACGACACCACTGCCACACACTCGTCAAACGTGAACGCACCCTTGTTAATCTCAGCGGCAATCGAATCCAAATCATTTACGCACTTTTGTAAAGCCTCCGTCGACACACGAGGCTTGCGCAGGATATGACGACAATTGATCATATCACCTCGCTTTTCTATCAGTTGAATGATATGAAAACCGAATTCCGTCTCCACAATCTTCGACACAGCCTTTGGATCCGTCAAGTTGAATGCCACATTTGCAAACTCGGGCACATAACTGCCGCGACCGGCAAAACCCAACTCACCTCCCTGCTGAGCAGACAGTTTGTCCTCTGAATAGAGCAATGCCAGTGTCGAAAACTGTGCACTTCCATTGTTGATTCTCTCCGTATAACTACGCAAATCATCCTTCACCCTTTCAATCTCCTCAATCGGGATAACAGGTTCACGAGTGATGATCTGGCACTCCACCTTCGTCGGGATGAACGGAATGCTGTCCTCTGGCAAGTCCTTGAAGTAGCGGCGTACCTGTGCTGGTGTCACCTTGACATTCTTCACCAGGCTCCTTTGCACTTCCTGCACCATTTCCTGATCCCTGTACGAGTTGAACATCTGTTCACGAATCTGTGACAGGCTCTTTTTCGCATACTCCTCCAGTTTCTCCCTCGAGCCAAACTCATTCAGAATGATCTGGTTCAGCCTCATGTCCACCTTCTGGAAGATATCTCCATCCGACACTGTCACAGAGTCAATGGCAGCCTGATGCAGAAACAACTTCTGCACAGCCAACTGCTCAGGAATCACGCAATACGGATCACCCTCAAAGCGTTGTCCCTGTTGCAGAAACTCCATACGGGCATTCTCCACGTCCGACCTCAGAATGGCTTCATCACCCACAATCCAGATCACCTCGTCAATCACGTTCTTCTGCTCCTGTGCTTGCATTGAAGCAACGGGCAACAGACAACAGATTACGGACAACAGTCCTATCAAAATCTTTCGAGTCATATTCAATTATCTTATCGTATCTTTAGCACGCTTGGCTTGCCAAGAACCTTCAGCTCGGCGTAGCCAATTATCAATTGTCAATTATCAACTATCAACTCCCTTTCACCGTCTTCACCACATCATCATACACCTCTACGGCAAACTTCTTTCTCAGTCCTTCCACCCAGCGTTTCTCCTGCTCATTCTGGAAATCCGTCACCACTTGACCCTTCACATCCTTCATGGTGCGTGGAGCCTTTGCCTTCTTACCCCATATATCCGTCACGGGGTAACCAGTCATGGGCTTCATCTCCGTCTTCTGTCCGAACACCAGTTTGTCCACATTCGCATTGTCACCCTGCTTGAAGATGCCACGCTCCACACGCACCACCTTCACCGAGTCATTGTTCAGCGACACAGCCGTCTTCGCCCAGTCCTCTTCAGCCGCACCCTTCAGCAACTTCTTCACCTTTGCCATTGTGGCAGCATCCTTGGTGTGAATCACGACACCGCAGAATCGGGGTGCATCCCATGTATAGTCCTTCTTGTGAGCCTTGAAGTACGCTTCCTGTCCTGCCGTATTCGCCTGAGCCTTATCCCACACATCCTTCTTCGTCACCTCATACATCAGCGTACCGTCATAATACTCCTGCGACAGGTTCTTCACATCCGAATCCTTCTCCATCATCTGCTTGTGCAGTTCATCCACCAACTCAGCCCTTGTGATGTTTCTTTCGTTTGCCACCGAATCCAGATAAGCATTTGCCGATGCTTCCTTAATGCCACGCTGTTCCAGGAACTTAATGATGTTATCGTGGTGGAACTCAAACGGTTCAAATGGGTGTCTTTCCTCCATATAAATGATATGCCAGCCCACCGTGCTCTTCACGGGAGCCGACATTTCTCCAGCCTTCAAGGCATAGGCAGCATTCTCAAAGTCAGGAATCATCATGCCCTTGCCAAACTGTCCCAGCGCACCACCACGCTGAGCAGAGCCCTTGTCGTCACTCTTCTCCTTTGCCAGTTCTGCAAATTTCTCCTTCAACTGCGCCTGGGGCACAGCCTTCAGCACATTGTAGATGCTGTCAATCCTCACCTTCGCCTGTGCCTGCTGCTCTGCTGTCGCATCCTGACGCATCAGCACCAGGATGTGGCTTGCCGTCAACAAGTCCTGACCTTCAAAGCGCGATGCTGTCTGGTCATACGTTCTGCGGGCTTCCCTTTCGATGTAGGCATTATCCACAATCGTGGGCACCACCATCTGCTCCTTATAGCCGTCCAGTTCCTTGCGGATGGCACTCAATGTGTCAATGCGCTGACTCTCAGCCTCTGCCACCTTCAACTTGAAATCGACATACAGCGGCACATACTCCTCCACTGTCTTCTTGTCAATCACTCCATCCGAATTGTTCTTTTTGAACGAATATTCAAACTCACTCTTCGTGATGCTCTTCCCGTTGATTTTCATCACTACAGGGTCATTCGTCTGAGCCACAGCCGAAAGCCCCATCATCAGGGAAGCACCCCAAATTGCAATCTTTTTCATTTTGTTCTTTCGATATTTACAAATTTGGGTGCGAAGTTACGACTAATTAAGGACATAGCAAAGGAAAAAACATTTTTTATACTTCGTTTTCACTTCGTGGCACCACCAAGGGCGATATAGAGCGCAATGATAGCCTGAGCACCGCTGTACAGATTCTCTGCCTCGCTGAGTTGTGCTGAGAGCAGCGACTCCTGAGCGGTGAGCACTTCCAGGTAACTGGCTCTACCGTTGTCCATCAGTTCGTGAGTGCCGGAGTAAGCCTCGTGAAGCACCTCCACCTGACGGTGATAGTAGTCGTGCTTTTCACGGGCAGACTGACAGTCAGCAATTGCCTCATTCACATCGTTACCGGCATCAATGACAGTCTGCACGTATTTCTTCTTCAGGTTCTCCTCCGTGAGTTGCGCAGACCTGTAGTTCGCCTTGATCTGACCACGGGCAAAGAGAGGCTGAGACAAGGAGGCAACGGCTTGAAGCAACAAGGCTCCTGGGTCGGCAATCAGACCACCACCGCTGTTCGTCCAACCTGCTGCTCCCGACAGCGAGATGCTGGGGAAGAAAGCAGCGCGGGCTTTTTGTGTGTTGTAGAACGCCTCCTCCATGCAGTAGTTTGCCATACGGATGTCTGGACGTTGTTCCAGCATCAGGGCAGGCACACCCACTCTCAGATAGCGGTTCTCAAACATGCGTCGGTCTTCTGCCGAGGTGTGGTACCGGTCTTCTGCTCCCCAGTATGCACGTTCAATGTGTTGGGGAGTGATGCACAGGATGCTGCAAATGGCATTCTCCGTAGAACGGATGGCACGTTTGATATCCACAATCTGCGTCTTCACACTCAACCACGAAGACTCCTGCTGGTTGACGGCAGTGGAGTATGACTGTCCATTCTCATACAATGCCTTCTGAGTGTCCAACGAGGCTTTCCAGAGGCTGTCTGTCTGATTGAGGATTTCCAGTTCACGGTCAAGCAGCATGAGCCTGTAATACTGCTGAGCAAGGGTACTGACAAGGTTCGCACGGGTTGCCTCCTCACTCATCTGAGCCTGCATCACCACTGCCTTGGCAGCACGTTTCTTGCTGGTGATGGCACCAAACAAATCGATATCCACCGATGTCTGCATCTGCAGGTTGTAACTCTTCGACGCCTTAGATCCGTCGAAACTGGACAATGTGCCCTGTGGCGTGAAATAAAGCGAAGGCAGATAAGCCAGACGAGCCGTACGGAGCGACAGTTCACTCTTCTCGATGTTGATGCGGGCGGTGTTCAAATCGGTATTGTTCTCCAATGCCTGTTCGATGAGCCGCTGCAGATAGGGGTCGGTGAAGAACTCACGCCACGACGTCTGTGCAACGGAGGTACCATCTCCTTCGGAAACACCTGCGGTAGCGCTACCGAAGATATCGTCCGGTTCCTGCACTGTCTTCTCGTACTTCTGATATAAGCCACAGCCTGTGAGCAACAAACTGGCGGCAAACATTATAACTGTTTTCTTCATATTTCTTATTTTTTTAACAACGAATTGAACAAATTAAACGAATCCGTTTCTTTTTTTTGAACACGAACCTTTAGCTCGGCGTAGCCAATCTCTCGAACCTTTAGCTCGGCGTAGCCAATCAAACAAATCTTTATTCGTGTAAATTCGTTTAATTCGTGTTCGTCTTTTTAATTTTTATTCGTTGTTTTAGAATCAATCTTTGTTGTTGTCAACTCTCACTTGCCACCTGTCCTTTCCCTTGGAACTTCTCGTGCAGTGTCTGGAACACGATGAAGAACGCTGGAACCACGAACAGCAGGGCGATGGTACCCACGGTCATACCACCCACGACACCCATGGCGAGGGCACGGTTACCGTTGGCACCGGCACCACCTTCGATGATGAGTGGAATCATACCTGCAATCATCGTCACCACCGTCATCAGGATAGGACGCAGACGTTCCTTACAAGCCTCGAAGGCTGCATCCACGATGCTCAGTCCTTGGGCTCGACGTTCTGCGGCAAACTCCGTGATGAGGATGGCAGTCTTCGCCAACAGACCAATGAGCATGATCACACCCGTCTGCAGATAGATGTTGTTGTCCGAACCTGGCAGGCTGAACAGCGAGCAGACGTATGCCATGATGAAGGCACCCATCAGTCCGAAAGGCACACTCAGCAGCACAGCCATTGGCGTGAACCACGAGTTGTACAACGATGCCAGAATCAGGTAGATAAGGACAGCACAGATGCAATAGATGAGGGTGGTCGTGTTGGAGTTGGCAGACTCCTCCACTTCACGCGACATGCCGCTGTATTCATACGTTGCCGTGGCAGGCATCTCCTGACGGAACACCTCCTCAATCGCCTTGTGAGCCTCACCCTCGCTGTATCCGCTGGCAGTCGTGATGCTGGTCGTGATACTCTGGAAGAGGTTGAAGTGCTGGATGTTCGAAGGTCCCACAATCTCCTTGAGCGAGACGAACTGCGAGAGTGGCGACATCTTGCCGCCCTTCACCTTCACGAAGATGTTGTTCAGCGATGACGGGTCAAGACGGCTCTCTGGTGTAGCAGCAATCATAATGTAATACACCTTACCAAACTGGTTGAAGTTGCCAATGTACGAGCCGCTACAATAAGCACCCAATGTGCTGAGCACGGATTTGGGCGACACACCAGCGCGGTCACACTGAGTAGCATCCACATCGACCTGATATTTCGGGAAACGCTCTGAGTAGGTGGATATAGCCGAACTGATTTCGGGACGCTCCGCCAACTTGGCAAGGAAGTGGTCGGTCTGCTTGGCAAACTCCGACAGGTTGCCGTCGGTGGGGTCTTGCACCACAAGGCTCACACCGTTGCTCGTTCCGTAACCCGGAATCTGTGGCATCTGGAACGGAATCACCGTCGCATTCTTGATGCTCTTACAAGCCATATAGAAACGGTACATGACCAACTCCACATTGTGGTTCATGCCCTCGCGGTCATCCCAGTTCTTCAGGCGCACACAAAGGAAGGCGTAGCTGGAGCCATAGCCTGAAATCAAGCCATAACCACTGGAGAATGCGTAGCTCTCCAGCTCTGGAATCTCCTTCACCTTTTCTTCCACTTGCTTCACCAGTTCGTTGGTCTGCTCCAAGGTGTAACCCTCAGGGGCGCAAATCTCAGCCAAGAAGCAACCCTGGTCTTCCTGAGGCACGAGACCCGATGGCAGGTTCTTCATGAAGAAGAACAGCAGTCCGCCAGCCAGCACGAGCAGCAGCCATGCCATGGCAGGGCGCTTGATGAACTTCTTCACCGCCTTCGAATATTTGTCCAGAATGGCGTTGTAACTCAGGTCATACGCCATCTTCGTATAGTAAGTCAGACTCTTCTTCTGATTCCCCTTCTCATCAGCCTTCAGCATGATGGCACAGAGGGCAGGACACAGCGTCAATGCCGACACGCACGACAGACCCACAGACGAGGCAATCGTCACACCAAACTGCGTGAAGAATGTGCCCGACGTGCCGCCCATGAATGTCACGGGGATGAACACCGCCATGAACACCAAGGTACAGGACACCACAGCCACCGACACCTCGCTCATCGCCTGGCGAGTGGCTTCACGGGCATCGCTCATGCCACCCTCCACCTTCGCCATCACGGCTTCCACCACCACGATGGCATCATCCACCACCGTACCGATGGCAAGCACCAAAGCAAACAGCGTCAGGATGTTCAGCGAGAAGCCCGCCAGCGACACCACCGCAAACGTACCCATCAGCGACACCACTATCGAGATACTCGGAATCACCGTCGCCTTGAAATTCTGCAAGAAGAAGAACACCACGATGATCACGAGGATGATGGCGATGATGAGCGTCTCCACCACGTTGTGGATGGCAGCAAAAAGGAAGTCATCCGAAGTCATCATCGTCACAAACTCCAGTCCCGCAGGCATCATCGGTTTCAGGTCATCCAGCATCTTTGTGATGCGGGCATTCACCTCCGTTGCATTGGCACCCGGTGCCTGGAATACCATCATCAGCGCACCCGGTGCACCGTTGATGTTAGAGACGAAACTGTAACTCTGGGCACCGATTTCCACATCAGCCACATCGCCCAGACGCAGCAGGTGACCACCATCCGTGGTCTTCAGCACGATGTCGTTGAACTCCTCCACCGTCTTCAGCGTGCCCTTATACTCCATCGAATACTTGTACATGTTATTCGACTGCTCGCCAAACGAACCCGTGGAACTCACGAAACTCTGACCGTCAATGGCGGCTGCCACGTCGTTCGGATCCAGTCCGTACTGCGCCATCACGTCAGGCTTCATCCAGATGCGCAGGGCAAACGTGTTACCCAGCGCCATCACCTCACCCACACCCGTGATACGCTGCACACGGGGCTTCAGGTTGATGTCCACCCAGTTCGAGATGAAGTCGTCGTCATACTTGCCGTCCGCGCTTCTCACAGCGATGATGCGCAGGATGCTGCTCTGCTGTTTCGACACCGAGATACCCACCTTCGTCACATCCGAAGGCAACTGCGACTCAGCCTTCGCCACACGGTTCTGCACATTCACCGTCGCCATGTCGGGGTCGGTACCCGCCTCAAAATACACGTCAATGCTCACGTTACCCGTCGTCGTCGCCTTCGAACTCATGTACATCATGCCCTCCACACCGTTGATGCTCTCCTCCAACGGCTGGATGACCGACTTCATGATCGTGTTCGGGTCAGCACCCGTATAGGTCGTCGTCACGCTCACCTGTGGTGGTGCAATACTCGGATACTGCTCCACCGACAGCGTCTCCATGCAGATGTAGCCCACCAGCGTGATCACAATCGAGATGGCACACGCCATCACGTATTTATTGATAAAGATGTTGTTCTTCATACTACATATTCTTTTTACAACAACGAATTTAACAAATTAAACGAATTATTTTTTGTTTGAACACGATTTTTTTGTTTTTTGAACACGAATCTCTCGAACCTTTAGCTCGGCGTAGCCAATCTAACGAATCTTGAAGTTCTGTTTATTCGTGTCTATTCGTGTAATTCGTGTTCGTTTTAATCATTCGTGTTCGTTCTAATCATTTGTGTTCGTTCTAATCATCCGTGTTCGTCTCTATTTTATTCGTAGTTTTATTTAATTCGTAAAATTCGTTTCATTCGTTGTTTAAAAAATCACTCTATCTCCCTCATGCACGTTGTTCGCACCCACCGTCACAATCTTGTCGCCCACCTTCAGGCCGCTCGTCACGATGAAGTCCTTACCGTTGCCAGCGTCCGTTGTCGTCACCTCGATAGCCGTGGCAGTGCTGTCTGCCTGCACCTTATACACCTGCTGTCTGTCCAGCAGTTTCACCACAGCCACCTGCGGAATCACAATCACGTCCTGCTCGGCATACGGCAGCACCACGGTGCCCTGAACACCCGAAACCAACTGACCGTCGGGGTTCGGGAACGTCGCCTTCACCGCCAGCGTACCCGTCGTGCTGTTCACCATACCCGTCAGACTGCTGATGCGACCCTTATGCGGATACTCCGTACCGTTCTTCATCACAAACGTCACGTCAGGCATGGCATCCAGGTATTTATTCCTGCCCTCGGCAGTGACGCCCTCAGAGACAATCTCCTCCACCAGCGCCTCAGGCACCGAGAACTCCGCATCCATCTGCACGTTGCCGCTCACTATCGTCAACTGCATGCCAGGCGACACCTGGTCACCCGTGCGCACCGGAATCTCACCAATCACACCCTCCACCGGAGCCGTGATGGTGCAGAAGCCGAGGTACACCTTCGCGCTGTTCACCGCAGCACGAGCCTGAGCCACTGCCGCCTGCGCCTGCTTGTACGAATTCAAGGCACTCTCCAGCATATAGTGGCTCACAATCTTCTTGTCATACAGGTTCTTGCTCGATTCATACTCCAACTTCGCGCTGTTCTCCGAAGCCATGGCAGCCTGCAGGTTCGCCTGAGCAGATTCCAGTTCCAACTGTGCATTGCGGCGGTCAATCACGAAGAGCGTCTGACCCCTCTGCACGCGCTGACCTTCCCTCACGCAGATCTGCATCAACTGACCGCTCATCTGCGGCGTGATGGTCACGTCCGTTTGTCCCTTCAGTTTTGCGCTGAACTTGACAGGCACCTCAATGTCCGATTTCTTCACTGTCAGAGTCTCATACGACGTCTGCACCTCCTTCGGCATATCGAGGTTGCACGCAGTCAACCCCATCATCACACCGAAACCGCAGAGCCATTTCATGCAATTTGTTTTTTTCATATGATTATAGTTTTAGTTTAAGAATCTGTGTAAATCGGCCACAAAGTTACGATTAAGTGAGCACAATACAAAATAAAAGAAGTGTTTTTTTTATTTTTATTGTCGAGCGTGAGTAAGTTCGGCGTAGCCAACGGTAGTGCATCCTACGTTCGAACGTAGTTCAAAGTTACGATTAAGTGAGCACAATACAAAACGAAAAGACATTTTTTTTCATTTTTATTGTCGAACGAGAGTAACTTCGGCGTAGCCAACGTTACGATTAAGCGAGCGAAGAACGAAATTTGACAAATTGACAAATTGACAAATTGACACAAGAGGAAGTCAACTGACCTCCTCTTGATGTTGAATAAAGCGCATGTACGCTTTGTTGAACTTGACGAGTGAAATAAATTCATTCGCTCTTGCGACAAAAGATAGCGGGAAGAACACCTTGTTGAGCAGCGCAGGGGCGCTTTCTTCATCCCACGTCATGACGATGGGTTTTTCGACATCCACCCTTGCTGCCTTCAGTTT
>JBGUGM010000108.1:0-5470 GCA_045111535.1 Bacteroidaceae bacterium | reverse complement strand
TTCGTATGCGTTAGAGTTTTTACGAGGGAGTGACCACCGTTCTTACGAAAGAGTCAAGCAAGTCTTTGTGAAGGTCTCAGAGTGGCGCGAACGGAAGTGTCAGGTTTGAGGAGGAGGGACGTCTAGGATGCAGAAATGGAGGTGTCCCCACCATATTTAAGGTGGCGGTCAAACGGTAAAATGGTCAAATGAATAATTTTATCCAAAAACGGTTCGTACTGGATAAAAAGGCTTCGCGGTTTCTGTCACTTGATTCCCTCTTCTGTCACCTGCGCTCTCACGCGACTCAGGGTTTCGGGTGTCATCTGGAGGAAGGAAGCAACGTTGTGAAGAGGGGCACGACGAATGATTTCAGGGTTCTCACGCATGGTGCGGATATAGCGTTCTTTAGCAGTCTCGAAACGCAGAACATCCGCCTTCTGCTGGGAGATGATGAGGGAACGCTGATAGAACTTGAAGATGAGTTTGCAGAGTTCAAACGAGTGGCTGGCAATAGTTTCCAGGGCATCGCGAGGGATGCAGTATATCACACTGGGTTCGATGGTGGAAGCCACTATCTTAGAAGGCTCACGCTGGAAATAACTCTCAATGCAGATGACCATGTCACCCTCATGACTGATATGCTCAGTGACTGTGGTGTTGTTTTTCTTGTAATATTGCAACACCATTCCCTTATCGACATAGAACATGTTGTTGCACACCTCGCCCTCGCTGACCAGTTTATGTCCACGTAGCACTTTGATGGGCACAAGGATGCTGGCAAAGGCATGCAGGGCCTCCACGCTGAGAGTCACATCATAGGTGCGGCAAATGTCTCTTGCCACGTCACGTCGTCTGTCGTTCAGGTTGATTGCTGCCATCTCGTTATTGATAAATACGTTCGCCAAAAATCATGCTCCCCACCCTGGCCATGGTGCTGCCATGCTCCTGGGCAATCAGGTAGTCGCCACTCATGCCCATGGAGAGTTCCTTGAATTCGGGTTTGTCGGCAAAGAAACTGTCTTTCAGCACCTCGAAGAGTTGTGCCACGGACTCAAACTCCCTACCAATCCTTGCTTCATCATCAGTGTTAGTTGCCATCGCCATCAGTCCCACGATGCGTACATGAGTGCAGTTCTTCCACTCATCCTCCTGCAACATCTCCACCACCTCTTCAGGAGTGAATCCGAACTTCGTCTCCTCTGCTGCCACATGGATTTGCAAGAGCACATCAATCACTCTTCCGCACTTCTCTGCCTGCTTATCTATCTCTTTCATCAATTTGAGCGAATCCATTGAATGTATGAGACTTACGAATGGTGCCATATACTTCACCTTGTTCGTCTGTAAGTGCCCGATAAAGTGCCATTGGATGTCCTTGGGCAGCACTTTTTCTTTCTCCACCAACTCCTGCACATGGCTCTCACCGAACACACGTTGCCCTGCCTCGTAAGCCTCCTGGATGGCTTCCGCAGGATGGAACTTCGACACAGCCACCAACTCAACGTTGGGCTTCAAGGTTGCCTTGACTTTCTGTAGATTCTCTGCTATCATTCTTTTTTCTCTCTTGCCACGAAGCGGAACACATCCATAATTTTCGTCTCCTGCACAGATGCAATGCGGTAGTCCATCAACGAGCCTTTCATGCCCTTATCGAAGTTTTCCACTGCCTCGTGGAAAGTACCAGCCTGCACCAGCATGTTGTTGGCAATCTCCTTCTCCACTTGTGTCTTCTCATCAATGGTGATGAAGAGGCAACGCACCTTGTACCATCTGTCTGCCACATCGCTGTCATTCGTAAAAATCTCTGCATATTTCACGCGCTTGATGTCCGTCACGTCCAAATTGCCGTGTGCAAAAGGTTTCACCTCCTCAATGATTCTCGACTCTGCCTCGGTGAAGTTCAGCGCATCCACCAGATAGATGAACGTCTGTGGCTTTGTGGTGCCATCATCCTGCATCGTGTCCATCTTCACCTTACATTCAAACCAACTATTGATTTCCATTGTCTTGCTATGTTTTTATTTTGAAATTTCGCCACAAAGGTACGACTTTTAAGTGAAAAATGAGGGGCGAAAAGTGGATTTTTCACTTTTCACCCCTCACTTTTTTCTTCTCTCTTTCTTATTTCTTCTTGGATGTACGCACCTTGTTCAGGAAGTCCACCATCTTCTTGAGGTTCTCTTCTGAATACATGCCCATGCCGTGACCACCTTCTGGTTCACGAACGATGTAACTCTCCACGCCAGCCTTCTGCAACTGGTCATAGAGGTACTGGCTTACGCAGGATGCCACCACGAAATCCTTGTCACCATGGAAAAGGTAACCAGGTACATCATCCTTGTCAATATAGCCAGATGCACTCAGCAACAAGAACTTGCTCTCATTACCCTCCTTAGGAGCACCAATGAGTTGTTCCTCAGGCGTGTTGCCCTTGCCGCCAAACACCATGGCATTGCCACATTCCATCTGGAGGAGTTCTGTAGGACCAGACCAGTCACAGAATGCGTTCACATAGCTTGATTCCTTTGTGTAAGGACCCACGCTGCCTTCCACATCATACTCAGCATTGCCCTGCTTAGCCACCTTGACACCATTTGAGAGTGCTGTCACAGCCGACAGATGACCACCAGATGAGAATCCAGAGGTAGCGATGAAAGAAGTATCGAATTTATACTTGGCAGCATTGGCACGGATGAAACGGATCACAGCCTTGATGTCATTCACCTGAGCAGGCCATTTACCATCAGCAATGGAACGGTGGTTAGGAGTCACCACAGCATAACCAGCCTTGAGCAGCGCTGCGCAGATGGTGTTGATATCGGCTGCACCCTTAGAACTGTTACTACCCCATGCACTTCCGTAGATGTGCACCACAACAGGATACTTGTCCTTCACTTCCTTGGGAAGATAGATGTCAAGCATGTGGTAAACCTGTCCGTCATCACCAGCATAGTTGATGCCTGAGAACTTCTCGGAGAACTCTGCCTGAGCCTGTGAACTCTGATCTCCGCCAAAGCCACCAAAGCCGCCTCCGAAACCTCCACCAGGGAAGCCTCCGCCTGGGAAACCGCCACCAAAGCCACCACCTGGCTGAGCCATCATGGCAGTTGCACTCATCAGTGTAGCACCAAGTGCCAATGTTTTCAAATAACTCTTCATAAGTTTTGTTGTTAGATTGAGTGATTAAATAATAATGTATAAAAGATTTACAATTGTAATAGATGACCCGAACACGGAAAGGTTTAATTAGCGCCACGAGAATTCAGCAAATCCTCCAAGCGAATGACTTCCTGCTTGTACTCTTCGGCGTTGAGGAATTCGAGGTGCTTGGCAGCCTCTTTCATCTGTTTGCGGTTACGCTCAATGGCACGACGAAGTTCATCGGGGGTCATGGCGTTGTAGATGGTGTCCACCTCTGATTCAGCAGCCAAAGAAGCATTCTCCTCGATGTAGGCAGTGCCGACATAATCAACAGGTTTGTGCTGATTGATAGCGATTTGTACTTTCTGAATCTGCGTGGGCGTGATACCATGTTCTGCATTGTATGCCATCTGCTTGGCACGGCGACGATTGGTTTCATCAATGGTTTGCTGCATGGTCTCGGTGATGGTCTCGGCATACATGATGGCAAGCCCATGCACATTACGGGCAGCACGTCCAATAATCTGGACGAGAGAGCGATGGTCACGCAGAAACCCCTGATAATCAGCATCAAGAATCGCGACGAGAGACACTTCAGGAATATCGAGTCCTTCACGCAGAAGGTTGATGCCTATGAGCACATCGTAAGTGCCTGCACGGAAGTTGTTGATGATATCGACGCGGTCAAAGGTATCCACATCGGAATGGATGTAGTTCGCTTTGATGCCTACACTATTGAAAAAGGCAGACACCTCTTCTGCCTGACGTTTGGTGGAGGTGATGACGAGGGTACGCTCCCCTACCTCATTACGCTGATGAATCTCTTCGATGAGGTCATCCATAAAGTTGAGCTTGGGACGCACTTCAATGGGCGGGTCAAGCAGGCCTGTAGGACGAATCAATTGCTCTACAATCACCCCTTCGGCACGTTCCAGTTCATACTCGGCAGGAGTGGCAGAGACAAAGATGGTCTGAGGGGTCAGTTCCTCAAACTCCTCCAGTCGCAAGGGACGGTTGTCGAGGGCTGCCGGCAGACGAAAAGCATACTCCACGAGGTTTTCTTTTCTATGGCGGTCACCTCCCCACATGGCTTTCACCTGCGGAATGGACTGGTGACTCTCATCAACAATAAGGAGGTAATCATCGGGGAAAAAATCGAGGAGACAATAAGGACGCTCCCCTGCTTCACGCCCATCGAAGTAACGTGAGTAGTTCTCGATACCCGAACAATGTCCCGTCTCACGAATCCATTCAAGGTCGTTGTTCACACGAAGTTCTATCTGTTGTGCCCGATCCTTCTCGCCCCGCTCCTCATAATATGCAATGCGTTTCTGTAGGTCTTCCTCAATGTCATGGATGGCTTTCTGCGTCTGTTCCTTGGTGGTCATGAAAAGGTTGGCTGGATAGATTTTGTACTCCTTATAGGAGGTGATGGGATAGAGTGTCTGCACGTCCAACTCCTGAATATCATCTATTGTATCATCGAAATAACAAATTCGCAGAATCTTCTCATCATAAGCAAGATACACATCAACAGTTTCACCTTTCACACGGAACTGTCCACGTTCCAATTCATCCGCAGAAGCAAGGTCATTGTTGGTGTAAAGCATATCCACCAACTTGCGACGCAGCACCTCCTGAGGCAGGTCTTGATCCACCTGGATGGTCAAGATATTCTCGGCATAACTGGTGGGGGCTCCCATACCATAGATGCACGACACCGACGAGACGATGATGACATCCTTGCGACCAGAGAGCAAGGCAGAGGTGGCAGCCAAACGACGACGATCCAGGTCTTCGTTGATGGCAAGGTCTTTTTCAATATAGGTACCCGTAGAAGGGATGTATGCCTCAGGCTGGTAGTAGTCGTAGTAACTGACATAGTATTCCACCGCATTGTTGGGGAAGAAGGCTTTCATCTCCGTATAGAGCTGATGTGCCAAGGTCTTGTTGTGACTGAAGATGAGGGTCGGCTTCCCCACATTCTGGATGACATTCGCCATCGTGAAGGTCTTGCCCGAGCCCGTCACACCCAACAACACCTGTGCCGGCATACCCTCCATCACGCCTTGAGTCAGTTGCTCAATGGCTTGTGGCTGGTCGCCTGTCGGTTGAAACTTCGATATGAGCTGAAAATCCATTTGCTTTCCCTTTTGGACTGCAAAATTACGATTTATATCCGTAAATAATCCCCAATTATCCCGTTTTTTTCTAAAGAAAAGTAAAAAATCAGCCCCAAATGAAAAATAACTCTCAACTCTCAACTCTCAACTCTCAACTTTTTTGTACCTTTGCAGCCGAAATATCCGTTAAGAATGAAGAAAGCATTAACAATCGCGTTGATTTC
>JBGUGM010000107.1:0-1659 GCA_045111535.1 Bacteroidaceae bacterium | reverse complement strand
CTGGCAAACAGCCAGCCTTCCCTTTCGCATGGTGGCAGGAACAATCTTCGTTGTGAGAAACACCTCGTTGCGTGGTACAGTGCTGTCAGCGATGCCTTGTCCCACCTCTGCTTCGTTCTCATACATCTGTGCCGTATCGATATGTCGAAAGCCCGCTTCAAGCGCCAATCGTACATTCTCCCGTGCAGTCTCTCCACGCAGCGTCCATGTGCCGACACCCATCTGTGGAATTGCAATACCATTGTTCAGTTTCATGTTCTTACTTTTTAATTTTGCCAACAAATGTACAAAAAAGTAATGATATTCTTTCGATTTAAACGTTAAGATGTGGTAATTGTACATTATTCTAAAGAGAATTGTGTAATTTTGTAACCGTTTTTAGCATCATTGACATGGAATCATTTGAGAATCAATTACACAAAGAATATAACTTTATAATGCCTCAATCATGATTGACCAAATTATTGCCTACAACAAGGCTTTCGTGGCACAAAAGGGCTACGAGAAGTATATCACAGACAAGTACCCTGACAAGAAGTTGGCTGTGCTTTCGTGTATGGACACCAGACTGACGGAGCTGCTTCCTGCGGCACTCGGACTGAAGAACGGTGATGCAAAGATTATCAAGAACGCAGGCGGCTTGGTCATCTCTGCTTTCGACTCAGCGATGCGGAGCCTGATAGTGGCCATCTATGAGCTTGGCGTAAAGGAAATCATGGTGGTGGCTCACTCCCACTGTGGAGCCTGTCACATGAGCTACGACCATTTCCACCACGAAATGATAGCAAGGGGCGTGACGGACGAGACGCTCGATACCATCCGCAAATGCGGCATCGACCTCGACCAGTGGCTGGAAGGATTCAAGGACACACCAACTTCTGTCAGAAAGACCGTCGAGACCATCAAGACCCACCCACTTGTTCCAAGGGATATTGTGGTTCGTGGCTTTATTATTGATTCTGAAACTGGAGAATTGGAGGAAATCCAATAACATGTTACTATATATGGTTTATGGATAGACAAGAGTTTATCAACGGAAACAAATGTAGCACATGGTATCTTGGTGACCCGATTCTTGAAGCCTACCATGCAGAAGAATGGTGCAAGGTGAGCCACGATGACAGGTATCAGTTCGAGTTGCTCTGCCTTGAAGGTGCCAGCGTCGGGTTGTCGTGGAAATCCATCATGCACAAACGGAAAGCATATAAGGCTGCATTCCATAATTTTGATATAGACCTATGTGCCGCCATGACGGACGATGAACTAATGGCGGTCCTCGCTGGTTTCAACATCATCCGCAACCGCAGCAAGGTGTTCAGCGTAAGGAGTAATGCTAAGGCCGTGAAACAGATACAGACGGAATTTGGTTCTTTCGATGCCTATCTTTGGTCATTTACCGAGGGGATGCAGATTGACGGACATTGGGCGACGCTGCAAGAGATTCCCACCCAATCGACCATCTCACGAAAGATGAGTGCGGATATGAAACGCCGTGGCATCTCGTTTGTCAGTCCCGTTATCACCTATTCATTCATGCTGTCTATCGGCATGGTCAACGACCATTTGAAAGACTGCGAATACAGATTAGATTCAGCAATTAAAAGATGGACTATACAGCACACTACGAATCGCCGTTAGGCGGCATCACCCTCGGCTCAG
>JBGUGM010000106.1:0-1508 GCA_045111535.1 Bacteroidaceae bacterium | reverse complement strand
GTCACCGTTCTTCTTGATCTTGATGGTACCAATGGCACCATGCAGGCCACCAAAGCCAAACTTGTGAGGGACACCTGCCACCTCTGTGATCAGCTCCTGGCTGTACCACGCTCTTCTCTTCAGGTCGTATGCTCTGGTGTGGTCAGGATCCTGAGGAGCTGTCTTCTTCAGTGCCTGGAACCAGTCCATGACGTGCCTGTACTTCTTGATCCTCAGACATGGAAGGAAGAAGTAGTCAAACTCATCTGTGTACTCATGCTTCTGACAGTCCAGGACCTTTGCAGTGATCCGTGCTTCAGTGTCCCCTATGTGCTTCAGATCCAGTCCGAATGCATCCACAATACCAAGCTGTGCTTCAAATTCTGCATAGCGATGGAAGAAGACCTCAATGGTCTCATGCACGTCATTCCTGCAGTAGAAGATGGTCTGCTCCAGCTCCTCCGGAGTGAGTGGCCGGTCAATGTCAAAGGGAACACTGGTCTCCTTGATGTTGTGGCCCATGAAGCCTTCCATGGCCTTCAGGCCTATAGGAGGATTGGGCATCACATCAAAGTTGTTGATGTTGATCTCCCTGAGCATGGAAGAAAACTCCCATGGTTCACGCTTGTCAATGATGATCCAGTCATTCATCTCTTTGGGATCCAGCCCTGAGAGGATAGCCTTCAGGATCCAGCGGTCATAGTGCCGGCTGTTGAATCCCACCCAGATGTCATGCAGGTGCTCCTCATAGAACCGCTGCAGCCTGTCCACATCATTGATGATCACTGTCTCAATGTCATCTTCTGCTGTGATCTCCCTCAGGACCACCAGCCAGTCATAACGGAAAACTTCAAAATCATAGAAGGTCATGTATGTACCTCCATGTATCACACCACCGGACCGGCTGATCCGGTGGTGTGCCTGTTATTGATCACTCTGCATCCCATGCATCCAGGATCTCAAAATACTGATTGGTGTAGGGCTTGCCATTGCTGTTGGTGCCTTTCTTCTCCAGTGTGTAGTCGATCCTGAAAACCACACCTTCCAGCATCTCAGCAGCATCTGCAAGGAAATCTGTCACCCATGTCTGATCATCCTTGAACTTGCCGAGAGTCACAGCGATGTCTGCAGAAGGCAGGTCCTCATCATCCAGCAGATCAGCCAGCAGGATGGCAGTGCAGTTGATACCATGGTTGAAATGGTCATCAAAGCTGCCATTGTAGAAGATCCTGCTGCCTTTGTAGTCACCCTCAGTGACCTTGAACTGCAGATTGACCTGTTCACTCCCCCAGGAGGACTCACCCAGCTCCAGCTTGTCCACCACCACTGTGTACTCTCCGGAAGGGACTTCCTTATACCTTCCACTGTTCGCCTTCTGTGCGTCCATGGCCTTCTGGATGGCCTTGCGCTCACGCTCACTTACCTTCTTACCGTATTTCTCACTCAGTTTGCTCATGCTCTTGTCTTCCTCCTTCTGGGTTTCTTACCTGTTGCGATCTCAGCGGATCCTTTGACAAACTCCTCTTTGG
>JBGUGM010000105.1:0-6743 GCA_045111535.1 Bacteroidaceae bacterium | reverse complement strand
GACTCTCCACTGGGTCCTTGGCGTTCTGGTGGTGTGTTGGTTGACTCTCGTGGTGTTGTGGTGAACGAGGATGGTTCCAAGTTGATTACCACTAATGCGGGTCACAACACGCACGGCTCTATTCAGGAAATCAATGGTCAGTGGTATGTGTTCTATCACCGTCCTCCACGTGGTTTCGGCAATGCACGTCAGGCAATGGTGGCTCCAGTTAAGATTGTTTGGGACAAGAAGTCTGTTGCTGATGGTGGCAAGGTGCGCATCGTAGGTTATGACCCATATACGAAGAATAATGAATGGACTGCAAAGGCAAGCGACGGCAACGAATATACTGGTGCTGAGGTGACTTCTGAAGGTTTCCAGATTTTCGGTCTTCCTCCATACGCTTACTATTCTGCAGGTCTTGCTTGTTTCATGTACGGTCCTAACAGCAACCAGTGGATGCAAGACAACCACGATGTCTGGAACAACTCCATGGATCTCGCTGGTATTCAGAATGGCGGTGTCATTGGCTTCAAATACTTCGGTTTTGGTGGCTTGGCAAAGGATTCGAAGGGTGTGAAGGCTTTCGAAGGAACGAAGAAGGGTGACAACACGACGTTGGAACTGAACCTGACTCCTGCAGGAAAGGGCGCATTCAAGATTCATGTCAAGTTGGATGATCCTTGGAAAGGTCAGGAGATTGGTGTCATCGATGTGCCAGCTTCTGCCAATAAGCAAGATGCTTATCGTGTAAGTGTGCCAGCAGTGGAAGGTCTCACAGGCAAGCATGCCATTTATCTTGTGGTGGAAGGCGACGAAATCAAGCAGCCTGAGCAGCCACAGGGTCGTCCACAGTTCGGTGGTGGCAGACAGCAGCAAGGTCAGCAGCGCCCTCAGGGACTTTTCGACCTGCACGGAATCAGCTTCGGTAAAGGTGCTGGTGTGAAGGCTCCTGTGGTTCCAACCGTGACAATCACAGTTGATGGTAAGGACATCAAACTGCCTACAGCTCCTATGTTCTCTACCAACGACAATGGTTTCATGATGGCAAACAACTATCAGGCATATGCACCTCTCAAAGACAACTCTGTCATCAAGGCTACCGCCTCTGACCCAGCTGTCACCTTCCAGATAGGTGCTGTATCCAATGGACGTGCTATTGTGAAGGCAACCTACAAAGGATATACCAAGAACTTCTTCATCAACTAATCACGTCATTTGACGAACACTTCTATAGAGGTGCCCTCGACGATGATCGGGGGCACCTTTTCTGTGTCTTTATACCGAACTGACGTTAAGACAAGTTCCTACGGAACGATTGAACGGATTTGGTGGATTTCCCTACGCCGCACAAGGCGTTCCATTCAACACTGGGCTTTTAATTATGCATTATGCATTAAATAAACTTTCGTCATCTCCGCTCACGCTCACTCGTATCCACCACTTCCTCACACTCGTCATCTCTGCTTTGTCACACTCGTCATCTCTGCCTCGTCCCTTTCGTCATCTCCTCGTTCTCCCTTCCGTCATCTCCCAGCTCTGTCACTCGTCATCTCCGATCTCTGACGCTCGTCATCTCCCGAGAGATAACGACTGAGGCTCCGAAGAGTATATTCTTGAGCCTCTTATGTGAATGCAAGTGAGCACAATACTAAAGCAAATGTTGCAGAGATGAAGCTCGCTACAGTCGAGCCTTATATCCCTGTTGTGGCTGAGACTTACGCTATCACCATCGCTGAGGCTGAGAACGGTTCTGTTACTGCTGATGTGACTGAAGCTGCTGAGGGTGCAAAGGTGACTCTCACCATCACTCCAGCTGAGGGCTATGAGCTTGATGCACTTTCTGTTGCCGCTGGCGAGACCGCTGTCGAGGTGGCTGAAGATAATACCTTCATCATGCCTGCTGCTGTGACTGTGACTGCAACCTTCAAGGAAAAAGAAGGTGGAGATGAACCAGAGCCAGAAGGAGAAGAGTTTGTCGAGATGCCAGAACTTGCTGATGGCGAATTCGAGAAGATTCCTGAGGATCAGGGTATAGGTCTTGACCCATTCACTCGTGCTACAACTGCACAAGGTGAGTACGAGGGTGTTGCATACACTACTTACAGCACGACTACTGATGGCGCAGAAGTTGCTATCAAGATGCCAAATATGGATGTGACAGGTTGTGACTATATTGTTATCTACTTTGCTCAGCCAGTTAAGGCAGGTTGGTCTGTTGCATTCTGGGGTATTCCAGATCCATCTGGTCTTGTTGATATTCCAGAAGGTGAGACTTCTTACAAGTTTGAGTTTGCGAACGACCCTAAGGGTGGTGCTGTTGTCGATAATACAATTCAGGAAATCACTCTGATGACTCTTGGTGCAGAGAATAGTGATATCAAGGTTTACGGTATCTACAAGCACAAGGTTGGCGAAGTTGACGCTATCAATGGCATCGTAGAAGATGCGGTTCTTAAGGATGGCAAGTACTTCATCAATGGTCAGATTGTGATTGTGAAGGACGGCAAGCAGTACAATCCGAATGGTGTTGAACTGAAGTAAGTTTTGTATTACACATATTATGAAGAATGCCCGGCATGTCGTGTGTCGGGCTTTTTTCTTTTTCACAGCCCCTTTAATGTGTATTGGTAAATCCAGTCAAATGGTAAAACGGTAAAAAACGAAGCAAAATTCACCATTTTACCATTTGACCGCCATGGTTGATGCGCCCCACTTCCACACCCGGAAAACCTCAACCTCCTAAAACGTCGCACCCCCGTTCGCGCCACTCTGAGACCCCTACAAAGACTTGCTTGTGTTGTCCGTAAGAACACGTGTGCGTTGCCCGTAAAGACACCAACGCATACGAAATACTGACGTAAATGGACCCGAAAATGGTGTATTTTCACCATAAAAGCCGTTTTCTGGTGAAGATTCACCGTATAACCGTCCCGCACCCCGTCAAACGGTAAAATGGTCAAATGGTCAAATGGAAAAAAACAAGGCTCCCCTTCATCACGAAGAGAAGCCTCTCATTTGAATACTAAACTTTTTTTACTAACCTATTTATTATCAATTTTTCTGGTGCAAAGTTACGGACTTTTTACGAGATAGGCTTTCTCGCATGTTTCAACTTTTTCATGCATTGTTACAAATGCTTGTTTTACCCCATTTTTCTTGAATTTGAGTTGAGTAGAGATACCAAAATTTAAAGGATTTGTATCAAGAAAGCCCTCTTTCTCACGAAAGAGGGCTTTCTTGTGCGTTTAATTACTAACCTTTGTACTAATTAAAACTACTTGCTATCAACTTGTTTATTAACTTAAGAAATCTTGTTTTCGAGTGAAAAATCTTCTTCACTTTTTCTAATGCAAAGTTACGGACTTTTCAAGGAAGAGGCTTTCCGCTGTGTTTCAATGTTCTTGCTTCGGGTTACGAAAAAGGGGCTTTTTTCCATATTTTTCACCACAAACGCACTAAATGTATCAAAAAACAAAGATTATGCAACGTTATTGAAAGTCATGAAAAGGCATTTTCCGTACCTTTGCACAAAATGCCAAATTCCAAAACTTACCAATATGAGAAAATTACTTTCAGTTATTAGTTTTTTTGTTGCCGTGATGGTATCGGCACAAACACCAAGCACGACTAATGTTCAAAATGGCTCGTCTGAGTCAAAAATCCAAGTGAAGAATCCATTTATCTGGGCAGACGCCCCAGACCCCGATATCATTCGTGTGGGTGACTATTATTATCTGGTTACCACCACGATGCACCTCTTTCCGGGTGGTCCTATCATGCGCAGTAAAGATTTGGTGCATTGGGAGACTATTTCTTATCTCTTCGATGAAATCAAGGACACGCCTCGTTATGATCTGAAGGAGGGAACGGTGTATGGTCGTGGTCAGTGGGCGACTTCCCTGCGTTACCACAAGGGCACGTTCTGGGCACTTTTTGTGGCGAACGACGACCCACACAAGTCGATGGTGTTCAAGACTGACGACCCTGCCAAGGGTTGGACGCTCCACAGTCGTCTGCCTGCCTACCATGATTCATCGCTTTTCTTTGATGATGATGACCGCGTATACGTCTTCTCGGGTAGTGGCGATATCAGCCTCGTGGAACTGACGGAAGACCTTACGGCGGAGAAGCCTGGTGGCATCCGCAAGAAGTTGGAATTGAAGGGACGTCCCCAAGGTTTGCACGAGGGTAGCCGTGTCATCAAGCACGACGGCATGTACTATTTGCTTTGTATCTCTTGGCCTAACACGGGTCGTCAGGAGATTTGCTACCGAAGCAAGAATATCGAGGGTCCATACGATTCAAAGGTGATTTTGAAGAGTCAGTTTGGTGGTTTCAACTATGCAGGTCAGGGTACCATCGTGGATGGCAAGCATGGCGAATGGTATGGTGTGATGTTCCAAGATCGCAACGGTGTGGGTCGCGTGCTTACGATTGAACCTTGTTCATGGATTGACGGTTGGCCCATGCTCGGTACAAATGGCGATGGCATCATTCCTGAGACGGTGACACTCGATGGTGATTGTGAGTGTCACAAGGAGCCTGCTTACGCTGTGATTGAAAAAGATTATCAGTGGAATCATAATTACATAAAGGAAGACATCACGACCGAAACGGGTAGCCTGAGTAAGCCAGGACACAAGGTGACGTTGAAGACTTCTGTACTGTGCAATAACCTCTTCGATGCCCGTAACACCATCACTTGGCGTACATGGGGACCTACCTGCTCAGACACTATTTGTATTGATGCCAGAAAGATGAAAGAAGGGGATTGTGCAGGTTTTTCTGCATTAAATGGCGATTCTGGCTTATTAACTATTAAACTAAATGGGGGTCAATATAGTCTAACGATGAGTGAGGAAAGTGTGCGTTTGTCAAACAACACCAAGGAAATCACGAAAGTGGATGCGAAAGAGGTGGAGACCATCAAGTTGCCAAAGGGTAAGGTGGGGAAGATTTATCTCCGTATTGACGGTGATTTTAACCCCGGTCGTGACAGAGCAAACTTCTATTACAGTTTGGATGGCAAGACCTACACGCAGATTGGCACGAAGGACTATCGCATGATTTTCGACTACACACGTCTCTTCATGGGAACTCGTTATGCCGCCTTCTACTATGCAACCAAGCAGGTGGGTGGTCAGGTGAGCATGGAGTTGAAGAATTAAGACATTATTACACATTATTACACATTATTTATATATATATTACTAAATCTTTTAACAACTAATCAATGATGAAGAAAACTATCTTTTCTGTGATTCTGGCATCGTTGGCGTTGACTGCTTCGGCTCAGTTCGGACGCAATCCAGACACAAATCCCGACAAGGGTTACAAGGACACTTACCAGGGTTATTTCACAGTGGGTGTTGCTGTGAACATGCGTAACATCAATGACGCTCAAACAGTAGAAATCATTAAGAAGAACTACAACAGTGTGACGGCTGAGAACGACATGAAGCCTATCTCTGTTCATCCTCGTGAGGGTGAGTGGACTTGGCAGAATGCTGATGCCATTGCTAACTTCTGCCGTCAGAACGGTATCAAGATGCGTGGTCACTGCCTTTGCTGGCACTCTCAGTTCTGCGACTGGATGTTCACTGACAAGAACGGTAAGGAAGTGACGAAGGAAGTGTTCTACGAGCGTCTGCGCGAACACATCCACGCTGTGGTGAACCGCTACAAGGATGTGGTGTATGCTTGGGACGTTGTGAACGAAGCCATGTCTGACGGCGGCGGTGGCGGCGGTTTTGGCGGTTTCGGTCGTCAGCAGAACCCATACCGTGAGAGCCGTGCTTACAGACTTTGTGGTGACGAATTCATCGCTAAGGCTTTCCAGTTTGCACATGAGGCAGATCCTAACGCTATCCTCGTTTACAATGACTACAACGCTTTCCAGCCTGCTAAGCGTGACCGCATCTATAACATGGTGAAGAAGATGCAGGACGCTGGTGTACCAATCACGGGTATTGGTATGCAGGGTCACTACAACTCTTACGGTCCAGACGAGGCTGAGGTGGAAGAGGCTATCAAGAAGTACTCTGAACTGGTGAAGCACATCCAGATTACTGAACTTGACATCCGTCTGAATGAGGAGATGGGTGGTCAGTTGCAGTTCTCTCGTGGCCAGGCTGGTCAGGCTCCTGCTCACCTCGTGACGATGCAGACCGACCGTTACATTAAGTTGTTCCGTCTTTTCCGTAAGTACAAGGACATCATCGACAACGTGACTTTCTGGAATGTTTCTGATAAGGACTCTTGGGTTGGTGTGAACAATCACCCACTGCCATTCGACGAGAACCTCCGTCCAAAGAGCGTTTACTATGCACTCAAGAACTTTGACCCAGCACTCGATAACGTGGCTCCTCTTGAGGACTTCAAGCCCAACGAACTCAACCAGCCAGGTCAGGAATATCCTCAGGTGAACTCTCAGGGTTATGCTCGTTTCCAGATTAAGGCTCCAGAGGCTCGTTCAGTTATTGTTAGCCTCGGTCTTGGTGGCAACGGCGGTACCGTGCTGAAGAAGGGTGAAGGTGGTGTATGGACTGGTACAACTGACGGTCCTATGGACGAAGGTTTCCACTACTATCACATGACCATTGACGGTGCAACGGTGAACGACCCAGGTACGCACAACTACTATGGCTCTACTCGTTGGGAGAGCGGTATCGAGATTCCTGCTCACGACCGTGACTTCTATGCACTGAAGGATGTGCCACACGGAAATGTAACAGAGATTCTCTTCCACTCACCAAGTACTA
>JBGUGM010000104.1:0-13124 GCA_045111535.1 Bacteroidaceae bacterium | reverse complement strand
CAGCAAAGGACTGAAACTAGTGAAGTATGGACAGCAAGAAGCGGAAGACCTGCTGGTGAAGGGACAACTTGTGGAGTGCAACCCCTTTCTGAAGTTTAAATGGGAACAACAGACAACGGACAACTGTCAACAGTCAACTGTCTTAACCCACCTCATTGGTTCGTACAACCTTGATAATGCCTTGGCAGCAGCCTGCATCGGTACATACTTTGAGGTGCCTGCCAACGACATCTGCGATGCCTTGGCAGAATACACCCCTTCGAACAACCGCAGTCAGTTGGCCATCACAGAGGACAACAAATTGGTGGTGGATGCCTATAATGCCAACCCCACGAGTATGAAGGCAGCACTAGATAATTTCCGACTCATCAAGGCAGAGCACAAGATGTGCATCCTCGGACAGATGGGTGAACTGGGTGATGTAAGTGAGGAAGAACACCAGAAAGTAATTGACCTGATTGGCGAAGGAGGCTTTGAACAAGTATGGCTCGTAGGTGAGAATTTTGCCCAAACAAACCACCCTGCCAACTACCGGCTCTTTACCAATGTGGAGGAGGTGAAGGCTGCCATTACCAACCAGAAGCCCAAGGGTTTCCTCATCCTCATCAAAGGTTCTAACAGCAACAAATTGGTGCAGACAGTGGAACTGCTGTAGGCACTGACCCTCAAAATAGCATCAACATGAAACGTCTTACTATCCTATTCCTCAGTCTTCTGCTCACCCTTGGGATGAGTGCCCAAACCCGTGTGATGACTGCCAATGACTCCATTCAGCAGGAACTCAAACTGCGCCTCAGATCTGCTAAAGACCAAGTGCGTCTCAGCAGAACCCAATTGAGGACAGACGAGCGGGAGGTGACACGACTGACCCGTGAACTGGAACGTGCCCGCAGACAGACACAGAAGGACAAGTTGGCAGCAAGGAAGGCGAAGGCAAAGGGTAAGACCTATACACCCAAAACCGTGAAGGTGCAGATGGAACCCAAAGCGAAAGAAGAAAAGGCACCGAAGGTAAAGGAAGATAAAGCACCCAAGGAGCCCAAGGTGACCGTGAAGAGAGAGCAGAAGGTACAAGTCGAGAAGGCACCCAAGGTGGGAGTAGAAAAGGAGTCCAAAAGGTCCAAAGAACCAAAGGTGAAAGTGGAGAAAGCACCTAAGGCGAAGGTGGAGAAAGCACCTGCTCAGCGAGAGACAAAGGAGGAGAAGGAGCATGCAAAGGAAGTACGGAAACAGCGTGACGTAAAGGTCAGTGTGAGGAGAAAAAGGGACATGAAGGGGGATGACAAGGAGGAAAATGAAGAAAATTAGCCTTTTCTTATCATTTTTTTCTCCAAAAATGTTGTTTCTATTCACAAATTCCTTACCTTTGTGCCCAGGTTTACACCTATCTAAGTCAATTTACAACGCCTTTACTAATCCTATTTGTATATGATAAAGAAATTCATATATACTATGATGGCAGCGCTTGTATTGTGCGGTTGTGCACATGACAAGCCCCTCACGTTCGTGGCAGGCAGTTACGAAACCACCTACAACGGTCATAATGGCCCTATCAGCATCAAGACAACTTTCAGTGACTCTTGTGTCACAAAGATAGAAGTCCTCTCGCAAGAGGAGACTCCGCATATCGGTGACTGTGCCTTTGAGCAACTGATTCCTCAAATCATCTCTGCCAACGGTATCGGCATGGATGCCATTTCAGGAGCCACGATCACCAGCCATGCCCTGATGAACGCTGTGGCACAGGCTGCTGAAGATGCCAATGTGTCGGATATAGACCAGTTTAGGAAAAACACCCTGAAGGATGACAAGGAAGACATTGACGACACGTGGGATGTGGTGATTGTGGGTGCTGGTGGTGCCGGTTTGGCTGCTGCTGCTGAGGCTGCTGCTGAGGGCAACACGGTGTTGGTGATTGAGAAGAACGGTGAAATGGGTGGCAACACGCTGGTGTCGGGTGGTATCTATCAGAGTGCCATTCCTTATCTGGTGTGGGAACCATCGCAACCAGACGCCAAGATGGGCAAGGGATATGACGGGCAGATGTATGAGAAAGCAAAAATGGGCACGGGAGGCATCGAGGAGTTGGAAATCATCATGAACTGGTCGGAAGAAGACTTCGACAGTTTGTATTATACCACGCATGACTTCACACCTGGTAAGACGGCAGAACAGGCAAAGCATGGTGTGCATCGGGAATACCGCCCCATCTTGCAAGCGTTGAAACGAGAAATCAGTGCCTACCTTGCATGGGCAAAGCCTAAATTGAAGAGCGGTGTGCCAGAAACTCAGTTGACGCTGTTCTCCACCAATAACCTGCACATCTTCCAAACCTACTACGGAGGTCTGCGTCCCAGTGCCGAGGGTAACAAGTGGTCTTATGGCGATGTGGAACTGGTGAAGCAGGTGGTGGAAGAAGGAGCGGCACTGAAACCTTGGTTGATGGGATTAGGTGTGGAGTTCCTAGAGAAACAAATTATGATTGTAGGTGAGATGTGGTTCAGAGGCAACAGGATGACAGGTGCCAACATCGACACGGACGGGGATGGAGAACCTGAGCACTACGAGGGCAACTGGGGTGCATACGTCATGGCACCATACAACGCCTTCATCAAGGCGAACCCCAAGAACAAGGTGCTGACCTCAACAACAGCATACGAACTCATCATGGACGGTAACCGTGTGGCTGGTGTGAAGGCTGAGAAACAAGACGGGACGAAGGTGAAGGCACATGCCAAAAAGGGTGTCATTGTCGCATCGGGAGGTTATGCCGCCAACATTAGCAAAGTCATTAACACCAACCTCTATTGGAAACCAGAATTCCTGAGTCCTCAGATGGGTAGCACCAATCGCTCTTCACAGCGTGGTGATGGTATCGAAATGGCACAAGATGCTGGTGCTGCCGTGACGGGCATGGGCTGGACACAGTTAATGCCATTGGCGTATGTCGATTATGGAAACATCGCCTTCGGAAGCATCTCTGACGCCATCTTTGTGAACCCCGAAACAGGTAAGCGCTTTGTGGATGAGTCACAGGAACGTGATGTGCTGTGCATCAAGGCGTTCAAGGCTGGTGTCACAGTGGATGGCAAGGCTGGTGCCTTCCTCTACATTGGAGGTGAGACCACGACAGAACCCAACGACATCCGAGGAGTGGACATCCCTGGCAAGCAATATGCACGAACAGTAGACCAACTCCCTGAACTATTTAAATCACTGAAGATTAACGCCGTGCCTGAGAATATCGTCAAGACCATCCGTGCTTATGACGAAGCCATCATGAACGGAAAAGAGCCAGATGGTGTGGGCAAGAAATTCGCCACCTCCCTGATTGGACGGGCTAAGAAAAATGAAAACGGCACGTATGATAAGTCCACATATTCCTTGGATAGTGTTATGCTGACCATCCGTGTGATGGCACCATCAGCACACCATACCATGGGTGGTTTGAAGGTTGACACATGGCGCAGAGTCTTGGACACCTCCGGAAAGCCTATCCCTGGACTCTTTGCCGCAGGTGAGGTGACTGGCGGCATTCATGGCGGTAACCGACTGGGAGGTAATGCACTGACAGAAGTGCTGGTGTCGGGACGTATCGCTGCACGAAGCGTCAACAGACAACACTAATGCTACACATTTATATATAATAAGAAAGGGATGTACGTGTGTACACCCCTTTTTTGTGCGCCTGACAGGACTCGAACCTGCACATCGGAAGATACCAGATCCTAAGTCTGGCGCGTCTACCAATTCCGCCACAAGCGCTTCAATAGTTGACAGTTGTCAAATTCGGGTGCAAAGGTAAGAAAAAAAGTGAAAAGTGAAAAGTGAATTCACTATTTACTTAAGAATTCCCGCGCTTTTTCGATGTAGGTGTCCTTTTTCTGGGCAATGTCTGCTCCTGACATGGTTAGAGAAATATCAGGCTCGATGCCAAATTCCGTGTGCTGCATGTCTTTGTCGTAATAGACCACAGCACTATAGCGCACCGTCCAACCATTGGGCAATTCATTGTTGAAAGGCATACCCGAGCCACCTCCTGTGCGGTCACCCATAATCGTGACATTCGGACAGAGTTTGATGCACTTAATGAAGTCATTGGCAGCAGAATACACCGCACGATTCGTGAGCACCACCACAGGCTTCTGCCAACGGATGCCATCGGAAGCCGGTTCCAGGTATTCTGCCTTGGGAGAGGAGAATTCATTGCGCCCCTTCCCTGTCTTGTGCGCCACATAGCCCACCAGCAGACGCTCATTCGTGAAGTGAGACGCCAAGGTACGTGCTTTGTCCAGTTGTCCTCCACCATTGCCACGCACATCAATAATCAAGCCATTGCAGGATGCCATGCTCTGCAACATGACACTCACATTCCCATCACCAATGCCCTCTTCAAACGTCTCACAACGCACATACCCGATGTTGTCATCAAGGATGATGTACTTCACGCCCGAAGCAATCCGATAGTTGTGCCCCAAATAGAGTTTGGCAATGCTGTCGTTGTAGTTTTCGGGATAGTCCTCATAGAAACTCCAGTTGCGTCCAAAGTCAAAGGAAGCACTGAGATTCACATGCCCATCCTGCAGTTCGGAGAGCATCTCTGCCAACACCTCAAACAATTGGGCATTGGTCATCTTCTCGTTAATCTTGTAGGCATAGCGTCCATGTATCTCATCCCAATCCACACCCAACTCCTGCTTCTTATAGTCGAAGAAACAGTAATGCTCATTCATGATGCGCCACAATGCCTCATAGTTACCCTGTCTGGTGTTATCGTAGAAGTCTTCCTTCACACAGGAATGGAAAACTAACAACGAAAAACTAATAACTAAAAGTGACAGTATCTTTTTCATTTTCGATACAGGTATTTGTTGAAGCCAATCATGAAGTCATGGGTATAACTGTGATACTTCAGATGGTTGAACATGGATTGATGGAATTGTGCCACATAGCCCACACGCAGGGTGTAACGCTTGATGGGGATGTCGAGAGTCAACTTATGGCGCATCGAAGGCATATTGCCTGGATAGGCAAACACCACGTTGTGGTCATAGTGCTCTGCCACAAAAGCCTCATAATAACTTTGTCCGTAATTGGGAGAAAATGCTATACCAATGAAGGGGAATGCCACTTGATAGCGCCACAGGTAATGATGCTTCGCAATGACCATGTCGTAAGTTGCCATACCACCCACGTCAATCATCAAGTCAGCCTTTGCCTGAGCAGGGTTGTTACCCGACCTATTGATATAGATGGCACCCAGATAGCCCGATGCAGACAATCCTACCGCAAAGTTGAAACGGGAATGGGAACGCTCAACGGGATTCACCACATTGCCCCCCATGAAGTTGTAATACCAACCCTGCGTATAGCGAATGCCTCCTGCATACTCTTTCAAGTTGCGGGCATGGTTCTTATTGATGTCAACATTGAAATCAATCAACGACTGGTTTGCCACTCGCCCACCCCACAGGTTCGTCATGCGCATCGTTTCCCTTTGGATACGGAAGTCCGTACCTTTGTAATTGTAAGAGGAGAGATACGTGTCGAGGACATTCGAAGAGCCAGCACCTATCATCGAAGAGTGGAGCACCTCCTTGTTTAGTTGACAGTTGACAGTTGACAGTTGAGAGTTATCCTCTTGTCCATAAGCACAAAGGCTCAGCAATAGCGCCATTGCCATTGCCAAACCTTTATATATGGAATATGATTGTTTCATTGTTTTTCTATCCGAATGGCTTCCCCCTTTGGGGGTTAGGGGGCTTTAGAATAGTTTGAGTTGCCCTGTAATCTCATCGCGGATGTCGCCATCACTCTTGCCCTCATCGGGGTCAATCACCTCCTCAAATTCTTCTTCGGGCTCATCTTCCACTTCAGGTTCAGGCACACGGGCGGGTTCCAGTTCCTTCACCTTCGCCAAAGCATAGGTGGTAAGTCGCTTTCCCTTTGCCTTGAAGCCCTTCACACCGATGAACTCTTCTGCATCCACTTGCAGAGGTCCACGGAATGTGTCTGGCTCATTGAATGTCAGTTCGAGCAAGGGGTATGGCGTGTCTGTCAGGAGAATCAGTTGGCTCTCTGGGTTCTCTCCCAAGAAACTCTGCTTCTTCTTCGAATCCTCAAACATGAACCGCTTGATGTAGGGCTGGTTCTGGTTTTCAGCATCCCACAACACTGCTGTCCACACCTTCTTCTCCTTGTATTTCTCAATGCGCAGCACATTCTGCTCATAGTGGTTGTTGGCATCGAAGTTCGTCAAGTAATACTCACCCGTCTTCAGCACCACCAGGATCTGGTCATTGTTCATGAACTCACCCAGATACTCACCATGCTCATCGTAGTTGATGCGCTGGATGTCAGGATCCCACCATACTTTCAGACCACCCAACGTACTGCCGCCATGGGCTTTCAGTTGGATGCGGAAGATTTCGTGCTTGGTCAACTGATTGCCACGTGCTGCCCTACCCTTGATTTCTATCTCGCTGAAGTCCTTCTCAAACACCAGTTTCTTCAACTTCTCCTGTGGCTTCAACGTCACCTTGATGATTTCTGCCTCACCATTGCTGTTGGCTGAGAACCACGTCACCTTCGACTTCGGTGTACCCATCGTGAGGTCATACTCACGGTCACGGGTCACACTCGACACGTTGAATCGCTTGATGTAGGTCACACCTGTCTTGCCATCCTTGTAAGTGGCATTGTAGATGGTGCGTGTGTCGTTCTTCTTGAACACAGCCACATGAATCACCTCCACCTTGCGCTTCTCTGCCTTGCTGCGTTCCGTCTCACCGATGAACACCTTCTCTGCCACCTTGATGACTTTGTACGTGCCATCCTTGTAGAAGATGATGATGTCGTCAATATCAGAGCAGTTGCACACCCACTCATCCTTTTTCAAGCCCGTACCGATGAATCCCTCTGCACGGTTGATGTAGAGTTTCTGGTTGGCTTCTGCCACTGTTGCAGCCTGAATGGTGTCGAAGTTGCGGATTTCCGTCAGACGTGGATGCTCTGCTCCATATTTCTTCTGCAGGAAGCGGAACCACTCTGCAGTCACCTCCACCAGGTTGGCAAGGTCACGCTCAATCTGTTCCAGTTCTGCTTTCAGTCGGGCAATGAACTCATCTGCCTTGTCCTTGTTGAACTTCAAGATACGTGCCATCTTGATTTCCATGAGTTTCAGGATGTCATCCCTCGTCACCTCACGTACAAACAACTCATAGAAGGGCTTCAAACGGCTATCCACATACTCAACGGCAACATCCATGTTCTTGGCATTCTCAAATTCCTTTGCCTTATAGATGCGCTCCTCGATGAAGATTTTCTCCAGAGAGCAGAAGTGCAACTGTTCCAGGAGTTCACCCTTGCGTATCTCCAACTCACGTTTGATGAGATACTTCGTGTAATCCACACTCTTGCGCAGCACATCACTCACCGTCAGGAATTTCGGCATGCGGTCATCGATGACACAGCAGTTGGGTGAGATGCTGATTTCACAATCCGTGAAGGCATAGAGGGCATCAATCGTCTTGTCACTCGAAGCACCCGGCATCAAGTGGATGACAATCTCCACACCCGCTGCCGTCAGGTCTTCCACCTTACGAGCCTTGATCTTACCCTTCTCGATGGCTTTCAGAATGGAATCAATGAACTGGCTGGGCTTCGAAGGTGAACCTGTCGTCTTGCCGTATGGAATCTCCGTGATGGCAAGGGTCTTGTTGTCACGCTTCTCAATCTTGGCACGTACACGCACCGAACCACCACGCTGACCATCGTTGTACTTCGACACATCGATGGAGCCACCCGTCTGGAAGTCGGGATAGAGTTGGAAGGGTTCGTCGTGCAGGTAGTGTACCGCTGCATCACACAGTTCGTTGAAGTTATGGGGCAGTATCTTGGAACTCAAACCCACGGCAATGCCTTCCACTCCCTGAGCGAGGAGGAGCGGGAATTTGACAGGCAGTGAGATAGGTTCCTTGTTACGTCCATCGTAAGAGAGTTTCCACTCGGTAGTCTTGGGATTGAACAAGACATCGAGCGCAAACTTAGAGAGTCGAGCCTCGATATAACGACCAGCAGCCGCATCATCACCCGTGAGGATATTACCCCAGTTACCCTGGCAGTCGATGAGCAGGTTCTTCTGTCCCATCTGCACCAAGGCATCCTTGATGGAGGCATCACCATGAGGGTGGAACTGCATCGTGTGTCCCACGATGTTCGCCACCTTGTTGTAGCGTCCGTCATCCATTCGCTTCATCGAGTGGAGGATGCGTCGCTGCACAGGCTTCAGACCGTCCATGATATGTGGCACGGCACGTTCCAGAATCACGTACGAGGCGTAATCCAGGAACCAGTTCTGATACATACCACTCAGATGATGAGTGATGCTGTCTTTCATCACGGTCGGGTCATAGTCACTCTTGGGTGGCTGACCCTCACCAGGAGGAGAAGCGTCCAAAGCCTCATCCTCCAATGGCTCTTCCATGATGTCGTTTTCGTCGTTATATTCTTCGCTCATTCTATCTACATATTAATATGAAATCAATGTGAATAATGTGCATAATTCCATTCACTAATCTTAATAATTATTTTTATTAGTGGGCTAAATTATTCATATTATTCAAATTTGTTTCCATAAAAACATTCTATTATTTTTTACTTCGTCAGTTCAAGTGTATCCAGTGCAATCATCAGTTCCTCATCCGTTGGGATGCAGCAGATGGTCACCTTTGAGTCATCTGTGGAGAGGATGGCTTCCTTCGCACGGCAAGCCTTGTTCTTGGCATCGTCGAGTTTGATGCCCATGAACTCCAAGCCCTTCGTGGCACCTTCACGCACCTCATACTGGTTCTCACCTGCACCACCTGTGAAGAGGATGATGTCCACACCACCCATGGCAGCAGCATACTCACCAATGTACTTCTTGATGCGGTAGCAGTACATGTCCTTTGCCAGACGTGCCTTGTCGTTGCCGTTGGCGATGCCTGCGAGGATGTCACGGAAGTCAGAGAAGCCTTCGCTCACACCCAGCAGACCCGACTGCTTGTTCAGCAAGTTGCTGATGCCCTTCGTATCGAGGTTAAGTTTGTCCATCAGGAACGTCACAGCACCCGCATCGATGTCACCCGAACGGGTACCCATGATGAGTCCCTCCAGTGGCGTCAAGCCCATGGATGTGTCCACACACTTGCCATCCTTCACAGCAGCGATGGAAGCACCGTTACCGATATGGCAAGTGATAATCTTCTTGCCCTCAGGCTTCACACCCAAGAACTCACACACACGCTGACTCACATAGCGGTGACTCGTGCCGTGGAAACCATAACGGCGCACACCATACTTCGTGTAGAGTTCGTATGGCAGGGCATACATATACGCATAGTCAGGCATCGTCTGGTGGAAAGCGGTATCAAACACACCCACCTGTGGAATCCTCGGCAACAACGCGCTCACGGCATTCACACCCTTGATGTTGGCAGGGTTGTGGAGGGGAGCCAAGTCATTACAAGCAGCGAATGCCTCCATCACCTCGGGAGTGAGCAACACCGACTTGTTGAACTTCTCACCACCATGCACCATGCGGTGACCTACAGCATCCAGTTCATCGAGACTCTTCAACACAGCATATTCACCCTGTGTCAGTACCTCAAAAATCCACTGCACACCAGCCGTATGCTCCTTCACAGGACGCTCCATCTTATGCTTCTCCCCGTGCAACTTCACCGTGATGAATGAATCAGGCAAACCAATCTTCTCAATACCACCCGACGTGATGACAGACTGATCCGTCATGTCATACAATGCATATTTGATAGACGAACTACCACAATTCAAAACTAATATCTTCTTCATAACCTTCTTTGTTTGAACACAAATTTTTTTGTTTTGAACACGAACCTTTAGCTCGGCGTAGCCAATTACACGAATAGACACGAATATAGAGTTTCAAGATTCGTTAGATTCGAGAGATTCGTGTTCGTTTTAATCATCCGTGTTCGTTTTTATCATTCACTTTTATTTTGCGTCCATTGCTTGGCAAGCGGTAATCGCTACCATCTTGTAAATATCATCTACTGAGCAGCCACGGCTGAGGTCATTCACGGGGCGTGCGATACCCTGAAGGATAGGACCAATGGCATCGGCATTGCCGAGTCGCTGCACGAGTTTGTAGGCGATGTTGCCCACTTCCAGACAAGGAGCCACGAGCACGTTTGCCTTGCCAGCAATCTCGCTGCCCGGCGCCTTCTTCTGACCCACCGATGGCACCAGTGCTGCATCTGCCTGCAGTTCACCGTCAATCTTCAGGGCAGGGTCAAGTTCCTTCGCCAGACGGGTAGCCTCCACCACCTTGTCCACCACCTCATGCTTCGCGCTGCCCTTTGTCGAGAACGACAGCATCGCCACACGGGGGTCAGCAAAGCCAGCCACGCTCTTTGCCGTCTGAGCCGTGCAGACAGCAATCTGTGCCAACTGACTTGCATCAGGCATTGGCGTCACAGCCACGTCACCCATCACCAGCACGCCCTCCTCACCATACTGTGGAGTCTGCGTGATGAGCAGCATCGCACCGCTCACGCAGGTGATGCCAGGAGCGCACTTGATAATCTGCAAGGCAGGACGAAGTGTGTCACCCGTTGTGGACAGCGCACCGCTGATTTGTCCGTCAGCATCACCGCTCTTGATGATGAGGCATCCGAAATACAGCGGGTTCAGCACCTGCTTGCGAGCCTCCTCAATGGTCATGCCCTTCTTCTTTCGGAGTTCGAAGAGCAGTTGTGCATACTCCTCCGTCTTCTCCGAAGTGGCAGGGTCGATGATGGTAGCCTTGTCAATATGCTTCAGTCCCAGTTTCCCAGCCAAAGCAAAAATCTCCTCTTGATTGCCGATCAGGATGATATCGGCGATGTCGTCAGCAAGACACTTGTCGGCGGCAGTCAGTGTGCGCTCCTCCAGTGATTCGGGGAGCACAATGCGTTGCTTGTTCGCTTTTGCGCGAGCAACGATACTTTCAATTAAAGCCATTCTAATGATTGATTATAAGTTATGCTGCAAAGGTACGAATAAGTGAGAGAATAACCAAATTTCTTCACTCATTTCTTATATATTTAAGGTGTTCAGGCGAGCAAAACTCGTAGTCTTTGAGTTTTTCCGAACGAGAGTACCTTCGGCGTAGCCAACGATACGAAAAAATTCATAATCATCCGCTATGCGGATTAGTTTTTCCCCACTATTTCTTTGTTTCTGCCTCAGCAGAACGAAATTAACGATATTAACAATTAACAATATTAACATTATTAACAGGGAGGTGGTCAATCGACACGGATAATATAATAAATGTACTAAACACTTCGGGAGGACGCGCTCAGCATCCTCCCGAAACTTTTTTATGTGATAGATAGAGGCTATTCTGCTTCCACCACATACTGAATTATTCTCTCCCGAGTGAATCGCCAGGTCTCATCATCATTGACGCAATGAACGACGAGGCCTTCGAACTCGGGCAATTCTTTCGCTTTGATTCTCGGGAAAAGGCTCTGGAGCATGACAGCCGCCGCCAAGCAGTTGCATACAATCTCCGCCGGACGGTCGTCCCAAAAGGCATAAGGGAAATTCCCTGGGACGTAATCGTCCGTGTCCAGCCACTCCCTCGATTCTTCATCGAACATGGACATGAACCGCACCTCCGCAAGATAGTATTCTGGATTCTTCTGCTGAGTCACGATAATGAACAGGGACTTCACCCCCTCAGGCATCGCGTTCTTGTCCATCACCACATCCATCCAATCCCGCACGTTCACGCCCGTCATAGGCATATTCCAATTCGCCATCGGGAGCAAATGGAACCGCTTCGTCAGATAGATAAACATGTCGAGCGACGCGCCCAGATCACGCTCCGACTCCCAGAGATCCTTCAAGTCCAGTTGCAGATAAATGGTTCGGGCATCGATTAAAAGGTCGCGGCAAGCAGGCTTGTCCTTGCAGAAAGCAGCGAATTCCTCCACAAACTCCTCCGTCAATCCTCCGTCCTCATCGAAAAGTTCCGCATCATCCATCGGTTCATACCACATGAGGATCTCCATGCCCTCCCTGCTCACCGGCTTCCCTCGGTTAGGCATAGGGACAGCATACGTATAATATTGAGCGTCAAAAGGCAATCCCTTCCACTTGAAATGCACGTACGCAGGCCAGTCCCTCGCCATGATTTCTGCATCGGGGAGATACTTCGCCATGAAATCATCTACCCTGCGCACCACCTTTTTCGGCTTCACGAAAGAGTCGCGGAAAGTGGCGGGTAATACGAAGCAGAACGCAAGAACCATCGGCACCAAAGCCATAGCAATGCCCAGCCCCCAACGGACGGGCTTCCCATGCAGCCAATCTGCCCCCACCTCGATGAGAAACAGCACCACCGCGAATATGAGACCCAAAACAAACGCAAACGAAACAGCCCTCACCAGCCATTTCCACTTCGAGGAAAAGCAGAAGGCCGTATCCTCCGCCACGGAGCCGTGCGTCCACCCGCTCCATATCTGCCCAAAACTGGCGTCATCGCCATTAACGAAATGTGTCATGATAACAAAAAATAATGAGCCGCACACAGGCGCATTTTCAGCAAAATATGCTTTTAAACTTTTCGGGGTGCAAAGTTACAAGTTTTTCATGAGAAGACAATTGTTTTACAACGAAATTCACAAATTCACAATTCACAATTCACGTTTTACCATACAACAAAGGAGAGTCGTATCACTACGGCTCTCCCTCTCATTAACAAAAGTATGAACAAAAATGGTATTGAATTACGCTGGTACAAGACTTCCGTACACGTTTGCCTCTGGGATGAGTGCACCTGAGTTGAGGGTGTACTGGATGCTGCCTACGGTGAACACACCATCGTCTGCATCGGTGAGGGTACCCACCACAGACACCTCGTCGGCACCTTTCTTGCTGCCTGTGCCCGAGCCATTCACGAGTTCGTACACATCACCGTTCTTCTTGAAGCGCTTGTACGCGCCTTCGCCTCCGATCTGGGCAACCAGATACTTGCCTTCGGAGTTCACGAGGTAGGTGTTGTTGTTGGCATCCACACCGTCCATGGCACCGCAAGCCATGTTGGAGAGCGCCAC
>JBGUGM010000103.1:0-2531 GCA_045111535.1 Bacteroidaceae bacterium | reverse complement strand
AGGAGGATGTTATGTTGTCAGCAGGAAGGTGGTGTAAGTTCACTTACATCCATATTCATGGTGACAGCATAACAAGGCACATTGTGTCCATAATTTCAAGAGGGGTTTTAATGGTTTTTGTTTTTAATTTTTGTTTAAATTTTGAGGACGTAAGGACGACCAAAAAATCTGTGAGATCTGTGAGATCTGTGTGAGATAATAAATAATTTCTGTGTGAAATAAAATCTCTGTGTTGAAAACTCAGTGTTTCCGTTTCAGTGTGACAACGACAATCTCTCCCGGCATGCCCAGTCTGAAGGGAACCAGGCCCCCCATGCCCGTAGAAACATTCATGGCACGGTCACCCCTGTAGAGCATGCCGCCCCATTCCTCTTTCATCATCGACATCGGCGACCATCCAAGGATGCCGAACTGCATGCCGTGGGTATGTCCGCTCAGCGTCAGCTGTGCATGACTCTCCGGCAGTATCTTCTCGAACCATGCCGACGGGTCATGCTGTAGCATGACGACAAATGCTGTGGTGTCAATGCCCTTCATGGTCATGGTGATGTTCCCCGGTCGTGGCATGCGTGTCACATTGCCCCGGTTCTCCATGCCAGCCAGTACCAGACTGTCCGTTCCCCGGTAGATACTCCTGCTTTCATTCTTCAGCAGTGTCCATCCCAGGTCCCGCTCGTATTGCTCTGTCAACAGACAGTTTTCTTTCTTCGTCTCCTCGTCAGCATCCTGATAGACGTCATAGTCGTGGTTTCCTAAGATGGTATAGACCCCGTCAGGTGCATGCAACTGACTGAGCATCTTGTTGTAAGGCAGAATCTCCGTTGGCCATACATTCTGTATGTCGCCAGTGAATACAATCATGTCAGCCTTCTGTGCCATGATGCTGTCCACCATCCGCTGAACCACCCATTTCCTTCGCTCTCCGTAACTGCCCAGATGCAGGTCCGAGAAGTGTACGATACGGTAGCCGTCAAAGGCTTCAGGCAGGTCAGCAGACTCATAGACAATCTGACGTACCCGGAAATCCTCAAATCCAAACGTCAGTCCATAGCTGAAGAGTGCTATCGCCACACAGGCACCAGCCGCTCCCACCTTTCTTCCCCATCGCTTGGGCAACAGCCATCGACAGAGGAAGAATACCAGTAATGGTATGATGACAAACCCCATGAGGAGCGTGAATGGTATGGAGAATTTTGCTATAAACATGTTGCTGTTGTTTTTCTGCTGTTGAAACACTATAAATATCTACAGGTTTCTTTGCAGGAATTTCCGCATCTCCTCCACGGGAAGCCCTCTTCTTCGGGCATAGTCCTGCAGTTGTGCCTCGTCAATGCGTCCCACGTCGAAGTAGTGTGCATGCGGGTGAGCAATCATCAGTCCGCTCACACTGGCATGAGGCCTCATGGCTCCACTCTCCGTCAGTTCAATACCTATCTGTTTCATGTCCAGTATCTCGTCAATCAGGAAGTTGATGCTCGCATCAGGCAGTGAGGGATAGCCCACGGCAGGCCGGATACCCTTGAACTGTTCCGTGTGCAGTTCCTCCATGGGCAGGTGCTCGTCCTTGGCATATCCCCAGTAGGTCTGGCGCACCTCCTTGTGCAGCCGTTCGGCAGTAGCCTCTGCCAACCGGTCAGCCATCAGCTGCATCATCATCTTCTCGTACGGGTCATTGTCGAAGTCATGCTCCATTCCTTTATCCACTGAGGTGGCAAAGAGTCCTATCTGGTGTGTGGCGGCAGGTAGTCCGTTCATGGTACATGGCGCTATGAAGTCCGCCAGACACATGCAGGGGTTCCCCTGTTGCTGGCGCAGGAAGGGCAGCCGGTACTCCTTGACTTCCCTTTTCTTCCTTCCCGACTTCAGCTCCCTGTAGTTTATTTTCCATACAAGGATGTCATCCCCGTCGCTGTTAGCCTCCAACAGTTCGAAGATGGCGTGAGTGTTGTAGTGCCATCCATATTTCTGCAACAGCTGTTCTGCCTCGTGGCGCAGTGCCATTTTCTCCTCCTCGGACTTGTTGTGAATGCCCCAGGCGAAGTAGAAGTAGTCCCAGTTGATGTAGGGTATGACGGCAGCGAGACGATAGTTGATAGTCATGCGTGGTGGAATTTTATTTCTTCTCCAATATAGTCGGTGTCAACCTTCTTGTCCCGATAGACAGGATGTCCGTTACACAGTGTCTGTTCCACGCGCCATTGGTACTCATGACCTTCCATCGGACTCCATCCGCACTTGCTGCGTATGCAGTCCTTCGTCACCGTCCATGGGCTTTGCGGACGTACCATGACCAAGTCCGCCTGATAGCCCTTGCGTATGAATCCACGGTTCTGTACCCCAAACAGTCTGGCAGGGTTGTGGCACATCAGTTCCACCAGCCGTTCCATGGTCAGCACCCCTTCGTCCACCAGTTCCAGCATGGTTACCAGCGAGAACTGTATCATCGGCATGCCCGATGCAGCCTTGGCACAGCCCCCCTCTTTCTGCTACAGCAGGTGTGGGGCATGGTCGGTACCAATGGTAGTCACCCT
>JBGUGM010000102.1:0-17522 GCA_045111535.1 Bacteroidaceae bacterium | reverse complement strand
CTCCCACACCTGTTCGTATGTGTCCTTCGCACCCCTTTATATGTGTCCTGCGTATTCGATTTGTAGTGTTGCCGTATCGCGTTTTATTTTGAAAGTTTCAAAAAATAATTCAAAACTTTCAAAAATAAATTTGCAACTTTCAAATTATTTTTTGCAAGTTTCAAATTATAAATCGAGTGGGGGAGTGTAGAAATTGGTTACGCAGGACGCATATAAAGGGATGCGAAGGACATCAATAAAGGCGTGTGCAGGACACGTGAAAATAGGTGTGGAAGACTTAACAATCAGAGGTTTCCGTGCTCGAAAAAATAGTAAACGAATGGAATTAACGATTCTCCAATCCCTTTTCTCGATTTTTATTGCTACCTTTGCAAAAAAGAAAGAGATATGCAGAAAATCATTGAGATAAAAGGGGGAGTGGTGCGTCATCCGCAAATGAGGATGGGGGCACCGATTGACTTTGAGTTGCTGGCTGGTGAGCTGTTGGCGATTGTGGGTGATAACGGAAGTGGAAAGACGCGGCTGGTGGATGTGCTGACGGGTAAGTGCGCGCTGATGCCAATGCAGGAGGTGAAGTATGACTTTGCTCCGAGCCGTGCGAAGATGACCAGCGACAACATCAAATACCTGACGTTTCGTGATTCGTATGGCACGACAGAGGGGGTGTATTATTATCAGCAAAGATGGAATCAGAATGACATAGAGGAGACACCGCTGGTGAGGGATTTGCTGGCAGAGTCATTCCGTATGGCAGAGGAGGGATTGACACGAAAGACGGTGTTTGATAAGTTCCTGGTGAGGGAAGAAACACCTGAGCAGGAGGCTGAACGATTACGTCAAGAGGAAGAGGACAAAATGCTGATGCATAAGGAATTGGAGAAGGTGAGAAAGCACCTGTATGAGATATTCCATCTGGAGCAGTTACTGGACAAGCACATTATCTTGCTGAGTAGCGGAGAACTGAGAAAGTTCCAGTTGACGAAGACGCTGTTGACGAATCCGAGGGTGCTCATTATGGACAACCCCTTCATTGGATTGGATGTGACGGCACGTGGTCAGTTGGCAGAGTTCCTGACCTTGCTGACGAAGGAGACGAACGTGTCTGTGGTGCTGGTGTTGTCGAAGACAGACGACATCCCCGGCTTCATCACGCATGTGGTGCCTGTGAAGGACTTGAAGGTGGGGCAGAAGATGACTTTGCAGGAGTATCAGCAAAGCATGGAGCCTGTGCCTGCACGGATGCTGAGCGAGGAAAAAGAAAAGGCGATTTTTGCGCTGCCTCAGGAGGGCGTGGGAGCACCGGAAACTCTGGATAATCCGGAAAATCCGAAGAGTGTCATCGAGTTCCGCAACGTGAATATCCGCTATGGGGAGCGCACCATCTTGAAGGACTTGAACCTGACGGTGAAGGAGGGGGAGCATTGGGCGCTGAATGGTGAGAATGGAGCGGGTAAATCGACGTTGCTGAGCATCGTGTGTGCTGATAATCCGCAAAGTTATGCGAATGACATCGTGCTGTTCGGACATCAGCGCGGCAAGGGCGAGAGCATCTGGGACATCAAACGGCATATTGGCTATATCTCGCCTGAGATGCATCGTGCCTACATGAAGGACATCCCTGCCATTGACATTGTGGCGAGCGGATTAAGTGATGTGTCAGGGCTCTACAAGAAGCCCAAGCCTGAGCAACGGGCTGTGTGCGAGTTCTGGATGGACATCTTCGGTGTGAAGCGCTATGCGGACACAACCTTCCTGAAACTGAGTAGTGGCGAACAACGTCTGGTGCTGTTGGCAAGGGCATTCGTGAAGGATCCTTCCCTGCTGATTCTGGATGAGCCTCTGCATGGACTTGACTTGAAGAACAGAAGACTGGTGAAGGACATCATCGAGGTGTTCTGCCAACGGAGGCACAAGACCTTGCTGATGGTGACGCACTATCGGGAAGAGTACCCGAAGAATATTGACCACGAGATATTCTTGAAGAAAATAGAAACAAAATAACATCAAAGCAATATGAAACTTGTTTACTTTCATGGATTTGGTTCCTCTCATGCCAGTGGAACCGTAGAGACATTGAGGAGGGAACTGCCGAATGATGTGGTAGTGGCGCCAGACATCCCTGTTGACCCTGTGGAGGCATTGCCTTACCTGAAGGAATTGTGTGAGAAAGAGCAACCCGATATGATTCTGGGTACAAGCATGGGAGGCATGTATGCCCAGCAGATGCGCGGGTTCATACGCATCCTTGTGAATCCAGCCTTCACGATGTCAACGAACTCGAAGGTGCTGAAGACAGGTGAGTACCACTTCTTCAACGGAAGGTATGATGGTGCGAAGACTTTCAAAATCACGAAGGACATCATTCAGCATTTCAATCAGATGGAACGTCAGCAGTTCAAGGACATCACAGCAGAGGAAAAGGAGAGGTGCTGGTGTCTGGTGGGATTGCATGATACCACCATCACGAATGCAGAAGCGCTTTTCAAGAAGAATTACTTGGCTGACCACGTCATTCGCTTTGATGGGGAACATCAACTGACGGAGAAGGTTATCAAGAAGGCAGTGATACCATTAATAGAAAAGTTAAGGTGAAAGTTCTCGCTTCCACCTTAACTTTTTATCTGATTTCACCTTAACCTTTTATCTGAAGTTAGAATAAATCACTTCGAGTTTTACCTTGTTCGCGTCTCCTCCTACAAGTCGGGCACTGTTCATGCTGAAGTCATGATTGAGTTTCACGATGTTGCCTGATGAGTCTTTGGTAGGCTCCACAGGAATGATGAGCACCTTGTTCCAGTTCTCTGTGGCTTTGCCTTCTTTCTTCTCCTTTGCCATACGTGTGACGAGACGGGCAATGTTGCTGAACTGGTAAGTGTTGGTGCTACTGTTGAAGGTGGCAAGGTAAGAGTCTTTGCCATTATTGATTTGGTAGTTCTCGAAGAATCCATTGAGATAGTCATCCAAACGCACAAGCAGCACGGTCTTGGGGATGTCAAGTTTGAAGGGGCTCTCCACCACATCGTTGTAGCGTGTAAGTGTGAGTTTGGCAGAGTTGATGGTGTCGCGCACATCAATCTGGTCAGCGGGTATAGTGGCAAGCGTGAAGATGCCTGCAGGGCTCTTCAAGTATGTGGCACTCTTGTCGTTCAGAAGTTTGTCGAGGTTGGAGTTCTCGAAATGAGTGGCTTGCACCACAGCGTCAGTAGATGCAAAGGAAGCCATGCTGACGGTGTCGCGGTTGATATAATCGTCGTGGTAGCGATAGAAGATGTTGAGTTGTACGAGATCAATATATGCCATAGCGCCATCACCATATTCGAGTTTGAAGTAAAGTCCTTTGCTGCAAGGATTGCCGCTCTTCTGCCAAGTAGAAGTGTTGGTGAAGTGTTCAGGGTGAGCCTTGTAGTCGCGAATGATGCGTGTGCCAAGGCTGTCGGGCAATCTGACGAGGATGTTATTATTATAGGCAGCCGACCATCGCTCATTGTCTGTAATGGTGCGGTCATTGATGGTGAACCACTTGGAAGCGATGGGCTCAGCGTTGGTGTCGTAATAATCAGCAGGGTTGATATTGGTGTAGTAGTCAGCGTTGGGGTCGAGCGGTTTGTTCAACTCGTAAACGCTGAGATGAAAGTTCTGGAGAGAGTCGCCCACATAGTTATCGATGATGAGTCGAAGGTCAAAGCGGGTGCATGAGTCGTTCTGCACATTGTCTTGGATGGTGAAGCCCTCGTCGATGTGGAACTGCGCCATGAAGTCACTTTTCACGGTGGTGTTGGTTTCAGGGTCTGTGAAGCGTCCAAGATAAGACATGGTGGTACGTGCCAACACGGCATCACCCACAGGATAAGACTCTGTGGTGACATCATATACCTGATAGTTCTTGGTGACGAGATCGGACTTGGGCATCATGTCCACGCCAAGGGTTGCGGTGTTGTCATCGCATGCAATCAGCACGAGCAGTGCTGTGACCCATACAAAGAGATGTGTGAACTTTAACATTCTGTGTAGATTTTGCTATAGAATGCATTGTATGCCTCGTTGAAGGCATCGCCCTCAACAGGATCGAGCACAGGAAGCCCCAAAGATTTTGCGTATTCAATGATAGAGGGGTCAACGTCTTTGCTCTCGACGATGACACCATCTGCAAACTTCACGCCAATCTTCTCAAGTTCGGTGTGACCATAAGCCTCATCGCAGATGTCCTTGATGTCAGCATAGTGTGCGTCTTTGTATTCTACGAACTTGGCGTTCTCAGCACCAAGGTCTCTTTCAAATTCTTTGGAAGACACCTCCATCACCACTTTCGCATCGCGGAAAGAAGGCTCATCGCTGTATGCCTGCTTGATGTAGAAAGGTGCCAAGGCTGCTGCCCATCCGTAGCAATGGATGATGTCAGGGCGCCAACCCAGTTTTTTGACAGTTTCCAGCACACCACGTGCATAGAAGATGGCACGCTCTCCATTATCAGCATATTCCTTGCCCTCCTTGTCAGTGAGAATACCACGCTTCATGAAATAGTCGTCGTTATCAATGAAATAAACCTGCATCTTTGATGCTGACAAGGTGGCTACCTTGATAATGAGTGGATGGTCGGTATCATCAATGATGAGGTTCATACCTGACAAACGGATAACTTCATGCAATTGATTGCGACGTTCATTGATATTGCCCCACTTGGGAGAGAATGTTCTGATTTCGTGTCCTAGTTCTTGAATGGTTTGTGGTAGAAGACGACCTTTCAGAGAAGTTTTGTTCTCTGGAACGAAGGGTTCGATTTCTGTTGTAATAAAAAGTACTTTCTTTGCTTCCATGCTGTAGTTTGCTGTACAAAAAGTTATGCAAAGGTACGAATTTTTCTTGAGAAAACGGATGTTTTTTTGTTTAATTAAGAAAATTAGCCCTCAAAAGGAAGGCTGTATTGGCGGTTTGCCACTTCTCCGAGTTCGAAAGGACCTGTGGGAATCTTGCGACGCAATACGTCGAGAGAGAAGTCCACACCAGCAATGATGCCATAACTGCGTAACACAGTTTCTACTGTCTTACGTGCCAGTTCGGGGTGGTTGTTCTCCTCGCTGAGATGACAAAGCCATACGTTCTTGAGGTCTTCGTGAAAGTTCTCGGCAAGGGCATTGGCTGCTTTCTTGTTCGACAGGTGTCCGTGCCCGCTGACAATACGCTCTTTCAGAATCTCTGGATAACGTCCCTGACGCAGCATCTCCTCGTCGTAATTTGCTTCGAGGATGAGGTGCGTGCTCTTTAATATGTACTGCTTCACATTCTCTGTCACATCACCTACGTCTGTCATCACGGTAAAGCGGTAATCGCCCACCTCGATGTAGTAGCCCACATTCTCAGATGAGTCATGGGGTAGGGAAAATGCTGTAATACGGAAGTTGCCAATCTCGAATGGCTCTTCCTTGTCGATGTGGTGACGGTTCTCCACAGGAATCTTCACGGAGTTTTGCCAGTTCTTGTCCATTCCCTCATGGATGAGTGGAGTGGCATAGACAGGGATGGCATACTCCTTGCTGAGTTTGCCAGCAGCCTTGATGTGGTCAGCATGGTCGTGGGTGATAATCATGCCCTTGACCTTGCCAATCTTCATCCCATATTCCTGCATGTTCTTCTTGAAACGACGAATACTGACGCCACAATCAATGATGATGGCGTCAGATTCTGTTGCCAGATAATAGCAATTGCCGCAACTGCCGCTGCCAAGGCTAAAAAATGTTAGTGGCATCGGTTATTCTTGTGGCAAATTAAGTGCAATGAAATCTTCGTCGAGTTGTTTCTGATCCACAAACGATGGTGCATCCAGCATCACGTCACGTCCACTGTTGTTCTTCGGGAAGGCGATGCAGTCACGGATAGAGTCGAGACCTGCAAAGATGCTTACCCAGCGGTCCAACCCGTATGCCAAACCACCATGAGGAGGTGCACCATACTTGAAGGCGTTCATCAGGAAGCCAAACTGTTCCTCTGCTTTCTCGGGTGTGAAGCCCAGAATCTCAAACATCTTGGCTTGCAGTTTGGGATCGTGAATACGGATAGAGCCACCACCTACTTCGATGCCGTTGCACACCATATCGTAAGCATCAGCACGTACAGCGGCAGGGTCAGTGTCGAGCAAGTGAATGTCCTCTTCCATGGGGTGTGTGAACGGGTGGTGCATCGCCATCAAGCGCTGTTCTTCATCACTCCACTCGAACATCGGGAACTCAGTCACCCACAGCAGGGCAAATTTGTTCTTATCTCTCAAACCGAGGCGTTCACCCATCTCCAAACGCAATTCGCAGAGTTGCTTGCGGGTCTTCATGGCATCAGCACCGGAGAGAATGAGAATCAAGTCGCCTGGCTTGGCACCCATTTTCTCCTTTAATGCTTGCAAATCCTCTTGTGTGTAGAATTTATCCACAGAAGACTTCACGCTACCATCTTCCAGCACACGGGCATAGACTATGCCTTTAGCACCAATCTGTGGACGCTTCACCCATTCAGTCAACTTGTCAATATCCTTGCGAGTATAGGAAGCACAATCAGGAGCGCAGATACCACCAATGTAGGCAGCATCATCAAACACAGCGAACGTGCCTTTCTTCAGTACATCATCCAACTCCACAAACTCCATGCCGAAACGCATGTCGGGCTTGTCAGATCCGAAACGCTTCATGCACTCAATCCAAGGCAGACGCAGGAAGTCGCCTTCAATCTCCACACCTCTCAACTCCTTGAACAAGTGTTTTGCCATGCCCTCAAATGTCTGGATGATATCTTCTTGAGTGACAAACGACATCTCGCAGTCAATTTGTGTGAACTCAGGCTGACGGTCAGCGCGCAGGTCTTCATCACGGAAACACTTTACAATCTGGAAGTAGCGGTCGAAACCAGCCACCATGAGCAGTTGTTTCAAGGTCTGAGGAGATTGTGGCAGGGCGTAGAACTGGCCTGGATTCATGCGTGAAGGCACGATGAAGTCACGTGCACCTTCAGGGGTGGAGCCAATCAGCATAGGAGTCTCCACCTCCAAGAAACCAAGGTTAGAGAGATAGTTGCGTACTGCAATGCAGAACTTGTGACGCAGTTCAAGATTCTTGCGCACAGCATTACGACGCAAATCCAGATAGCGGTACTTCATGCGGAGGTCATCGCCACCATCCGACTGGTCTTCAATCGTGAAAGGAGGAGTGATGGACTCGTTCAGTACCGTTAGTTCGCTCACCTCAATCTCGATGTCACCTGTCGGGATGTTCTTGTTCTTGCTGTAACGTTCAGCCACAGTGCCCTTCACTTGAATCACAAACTCACGTCCCAACTTGTTGGCACGTTCGCACAAAGGTGCGTTTGTCTCCTCATTAAACACCAACTGCGTGATGCCGTAGCGGTCACGCAAATCAACAAAAGTCAGCGCACCCATCTTTCTTGTGCGCTGCACCCATCCAGCAAGCGTCACTTGCTTGCCCGCGTCGGAGAGTCTCAACTCCCCATTCGTATGTGTTCTATACATATTATATATGTGTAATGTTATTTCTTTTGCAAAGGTACGGAAAAAAAGTGAAAAGTGAAGAGTGATGAGTGAAAAATCTACACTTTTCACTCTTGGCATCTTAGAATGGCAATCCCACAGCGAAGTGGAAGGCAAAATCACGATCGAAGTTGTGATGGAGGATGGGGTAGTGGTCACGCCCTTCGTAAGCAGGGTCGATGGCTTTCATGCCTGCATCGAAGCGAATGATGAAAAAGTTGGCATCCATGCGAAGACCAATGCCATAACCCACAGCAATCTCCTTCCAGAATCTGCCAAAGCGGAATGCACCTCCAGGCTGGTCTTTGTAGGTACGGATGGTCCAGATGTTACCTGCATCGATGAAGGCGGCACCACTGAATTTCCAAAAGAGTTGGGCACGGTATTCAAGGCTCAAATCCAGTTTGATGTCTCCTGACTGGTTGAGGAAGTTGATTCCTCTGTCTTTGCCATTGTAGGTACCCGGACCCAATGAGCGCACTGACCATCCACGCACGCTGTTGGCACCACCGGCAAAGTAACGTTTCTCGAATGGCAACTGGTTGGAGTTTCCGTATGGATAGGCGATGCCCAAGGCACCATGAAATGCCACAGAGTTGTTTTTGTCGATGCGGAAACTCTTGGAGAAATCGAAGTCACCACGCACATACTGCGCAAAGGCGATACCACAGAAAGTGTATTGCCCATCGGCATTCTTCTCGCCATTCATCATGTGGGTAGCAAGGCTTAGGATGTTACCCGATGTCTCGATGTTGAAACGAATGGTATAGGCATTCTTTCCGTAGGTCTGCTCACGTGCTCCCAAAGAATTGTATGTGTAGGTGTATCCTGTCTTGGCAATGAGCAGGTTCTCGTAGTTGTATTTTAAAATGGCATTGGTCTTGCCGAGAGAATCAAGGTACTGCTCCTTAAAAGTCCTCGAAATCCAAGGCATATAAACATAGTTGACTTCCACCAGATCGAAACGATGCTGTTCGTGCTGGTTGATGCTGTTCCAACGATATCGCCAAGCGGCTGTGAGCACTCGACGCTGGAACTCAGGACGGTTCTGCAAGTTGTATTGCAAGGCAATTTCGGAAGAGGCATTGTGTTCCGTTCCCCATTCGCGTTTCACGTATGGGAATAGGAAAGCAGGGAATCCTAAGGTGGATTCAGCACCGACTTCCACATAGTTGTTACCTTCATATCCTTCCAAACCCGTGATGGCTTCGTAGGCACCACGAATCTTGAACATGAACGATTCGGAACCTCGGAACAAGTTTTTGTTTTGGTAGGATGTGGAGAGGGCTGCACCCAAATCGCCTGCAGAGTTGGTGGCTTCCACATCGAAACCAAAGGAGTGGGGCTTGGCATGGTTGACCACAATGCTGCAATCGAGGGTGTCTGTGCCAGGACGTTCCGTCAAATTGATGTTGGAGAAGGCAATGGCACCCAGACGTGCGTAATTGGTGTAGGTGCGGCGATAGTGGTTGTCATTGTACCACTCATTAGGTTTGACCAGTGAATGGCTGATAAGTAGTCGTTTACGGAAGCGCAAGTCGTTTTGATACAGGAAATCGTAGCCCTTGTAGTGAATGCTGTCCGTTGGTTCGTTGGGGTGGGTCACATCTGCCAAGAACTTGACAGAACCAATGGTGTATTGTTTGTGTTCTGTTGCTTCTGTGCGTCCATTGTCTTGCTGTCGCTTCACACGCATCAGCACATCCACCTCTGTAGAGTTCCGTGCTGTGTCGGCACTAAATCGGATGTCGTCCTTCGTGAATTTGTAGTAACCGTGATTTCTCAGATAAGAAGCGATTCTGTTTCTTTCTCCATTCAGGGCAGTCACTTCAAATGGCAAACCTGGCTTCAGCAATGAATTTGCGGTGTCCTCCACTGTGATGAAATCCTCGAGTCCTTCATCTTCCACTATGCGCTCCACTTTCCGCATGGTGTAGCGTTCCTCCGGATGCACATTGTAGAGCACTTTCATCTTCTTGCCTTTGATCATCTTGAACTCCTCTACCTCTGCCTTCATGTAGCCCGCATTGTTCAGCACCTTTTCGATGTCTTCCATTGTACGATTTGCCTTCACACTGTCGTACAGTACAGGTGCTTCGCCTAATTTCCGCCAGAATCGGCAGGAGCGTTTGGTGGTGTCAGTGCCCGACAACATATAGATTTTCAGTGGCACTCTTGCACCAAACCACTTCGAGTTAGTTTGTTGCACCACATAATCGCCCAACATGTAGGTCTTCATCACTTCTTCATCATCGCACGTCACTGCCACTCCTGTCAACATGTGCTCTCCTTCAGGGATATACTTCTCTACTGAACATGATACCATTATCATGCTCAGTAACACTATTATATATATGTATGATAGAAGGGGTTTCACGGGCGAAAATTGCAAAATCTTTGCAAAGGTAGTGAAAAGTTAGGAGTTAGGAGTTAGGAGTTAGGAGTTTTTTCGTACCTTTGTACAAAAATAGATAGAATGATTAGTAAGAACAGACTCAAGTATGTACGTTCGCTGGAGATGAAGAAGTATCGAAAAGCGGATGGTGTGTTTGTGGCAGAAGGTCACAAACTGGTGGGCGATCTGCTGGATGTCTTTGAGTGTACTTATCTTGTAGCAACGCCTGACTGGCTGTCTGCGAATGCTTTATGGGTTGAGCGTCAGAGGGGAGTGGAGATAGACGAGGTCACGGAAGATGAACTGCGGAGGGTCAGTTTTCAAGAGACACCTCAGCAAGTGCTGGCAGTGTTCAAGCAACCTGTCTATTCAGTGGATGTGAATGAGGTGGTGAGGAAACAGTTGTGTTTAGCATTAGACGATGTACAGAACCCTGGCAATCTTGGCACGATTGTGCGTCTGGCTGATTGGTTTGGCATTGAGCACATCTTCTGTTCAAAGGGATGTGCTGATATCTATAATCCGAAGACCGTGCAAGCAACGATGGGAGGTATTGCCCGTGTACAGATGCATTATGTCGATTTGCCCGAGATGCTTTCATCATTGGAACGTGGCATTCCTGTCTATGGCACTTTTCTCGATGGCGACAACATGTATCAGAAAACCTTGGAAAATCGAGGACTTATAGTGATGGGTAATGAAGGAAAGGGCGTGTCGCAGGAAGTGGAGGCGTTAGTCAGCGAGCGACTTTACATCCCGAATTATCCTGAGGGTAGGGAAACGTCAGAGTCGCTGAATGTTGCCATTGCTACCGCCATCGTATGCGCTGAGTTCCGCAGGAGATAGGACTAGGGGAATGTGATAAGCCATCCGTTCACGAATGATGATGGTGCCTCCCAACCATTCTGTCATAGGTAGTTCTCCTTTGAGGGCATAATGATTAACAACAAGATGATCAAAGAGTTCCACAACATAGTTGGTGCGGAACTCTTTTTCGTTGATATAGACTCTGGATGCAGCGACTCTTCTCATGGGCTATCTACGTCTATTTCTGCTTCGCCTTGGTCCAATGCTGTTCGGAGTGCGAACGGATGGGGCTGTCTGAATGTTGATGTGCTCACCAGACTTGTTTAGTTGACGGAGTTCTTCTGGTGTCAGACGACGTTCCACCGGTTTCGGCAAGGTGTCTGTGGTAACAGAATCAGTCTTCACGCTATCCGCCTCTTCCACTTTGTCTGGTTCTTTTTCATGCATGCGAATCAGAGAGATGTTGTCGATGAGACAGAGGTTGCGAGTGGTTTTCTTGCCCTTATAATAGAAGAAACCTGTGACGCTCTTGATGTCATCCTCTTTGCTTGTCTGCAATGTCAGTTGCTGGATGCCGTTACCATTGATGACACGTGTTGTGCCCACGTGTTTGCCATTGGTGTAGAGAACACTCAAACCTACATATAGATTGATGTCGTAATCGTCTCTTCCTTCCTTAATGAACACAGGTGACAGTGTCAAGATGAATTGGTCTTGACGTCGGAAACTGGTGTCAGCATGGATGGTGAAACTCTCTTTGTTGAGCAAGTCCTTGTTGCGCAAGGTGAGGAGTTTAGCGGAATTCCACAAGTTGGTGGTGTCGCCTCCTGTGGCAAAAATTGCCATCATATCGTTGCTCCCGTTGACCAACTGAATCTCTTCGTTGACTGCGGTATAGCGTTCCTTCAGATTGGCGTAAATCTTGTGAAGTTCCTTTGTGTGGCGATTGTAATAGACGATGGATGAATCGAATTGTGCCTCCGTGATGCCATGTTTCTCAAACACCGCATTGATATAATCTTGCGCTTTCCCCTCTCTCTCTTCTGTTGGCAACTCATCAATGATGCCTTGCATGATGTGGTAGTCATACAGTACATCCTCCATCTTGCCACGTGACAGCACGTCTTTCGGACGGTCGTCACATGCTACCAAAAGGAGCAAGAACAGGGTGAGTATGGGGATTATTCGTTTCATTGAAAAATCAATTCTTCAATCTCTTCTTATCTGATACTGGCTGACCAACTTATGATAGAACAACAGCAATGCTACAATGCCACATGAGATGGCTGTATCAGCAAAGTTGAAGATAGGGGAGAAGAACACGCAATGCTGACCAGAATAGATAGGCATCCACGTGGGCATGTCCCATTCGATAAGCGGGAAATAGAACATGTCCACCACCTTGCCATAGAGGAACTCACCGTACCCATACCCCCAAGGTTGGAACTCTGCCACTTGCGGATAGGGAGGAGTGTTGAAGATGAGCCCGTACAAAAGGCAGTCGATGATGTTACCTGCCGCACCCGCTGCAATGAGGGTGAGGCAAACAATATAACCCGTGGGTCGTCTGCGTTTGATCTCACTATGGATAAACCATCCGATGAGACAAACAGCAACGACACGGAAAAGCGTGAGGAAGAGTTTTCCTCCCCATAGTTCCCAACCGAATGCCATGCCGTTATTCTCTACAAACACAAGGCTGAACCAACTGGTGATCTCGATGCGCTCCCCTAAATGCATGCCCGTCTTGACACAGACCTTGATGATTTGGTCAATGACAAGAACGGTCATGAAAAGGATGATGGAAAGGATATGTTTGTTCTTTCGAGTCATCTGCATTTAGTCTTTCTGAACGGTGATGACTGCTTTGAAATCATCAAAGTCAATTGCCTCACCTTCGGGATTACCAAGGGTGATAGAATTGGCAAGCACTTGTGCGGCGATGTTCTCCTTGAAACCATCAAGCACAGCCTTCGTTTCAGGCGTTTCCGTGATAACCACCTGAATGCGGTCGGTGATTTCGAAACCTTGTGACTTGCGGAGACCTTGAATCTGCTTGATGACCTTGCGGGCATTGCCTTCGTTCTTCAGCGCAGGCGTGATGGTGATGTCGAGGGCCACAGTGGTGGTGCCTTCGTTGGCCACGCTCCATCCGGGGATGTCCTGTGACATGATATCGACATCAGTCAATTCAATCACAGCATCCTGTCCTTCGGCTTGCAGTGTCACCTGTCCGTTGGCCTCGAGTTCGGCGATTTGTACCTGACTCATCTCTGCCACAGCACCGCTCACGGCCTTCATCATCTTGCCAAACTTCTTGCCCATCACACGGAAGTTGCACTTCACGTTCTTCACCAGCATCTTGCCGTCCATCAACTGGAGTTCCTTCACGTTCACCTCCTTCATGATGATGTCCTTCATGCGCTCGATGCGACCGCTGAACACGGCATCGGTGTCGGGAATGGCAATGGACTGAAGTGCCTGAATCACAGGAATCTTCACCTTCTTGCGGATGGACAGACCCATCGAAGTCACTTTCATGGCTGCCTCCATCGCTGCCTCCAGTTCGGAGTCGATGTAAGCCTCGTTGAAGGTTGGGAACTTCGCCAGATGCACGCTCGTTGCGGTGTCCTTGCCAGTTGCGCTATTGAGGTCGCGGAAGAGTTGGTCGGCATAGAACGGAGCCACAGGAGCAATCAGTCTGCTCAATGTGTCGAGACAGGTGTAGAGTGTCTGATAAGCACTCAATTTATCATTGGTCATCTCGCCACCCCAGAAACGAGGCTTGTTCAGACGGATATACCAGTTGGAGAGGTTGTCGATGACGAACGACTGAATCAGACGGCCAGCAGGGGTTGGGTCGTAATCATCGAGGTATGTCTGTACATTCTTTACCAATGTGTTCAACTCAGAGAGCAGCCAACGGTCAAAGTCAGGACGGTCTACGTAGGCGATGTCTGCCTCCTTATACTCGAAGCCATCCACATTGGCATACATCGTGAAGAATGAATATGCCTGCTGCAGCTTGATGAAGAACTGGCTCGTCACTTCCTTCACACCCTCGGGGTCGAACGAGAGGTTGTCCCAAGGCGAGGAGTTCGTAATCATGTACCAACGAACAGCATCTGCGCCATAAGTGCCGATGCACTCGAAGGGGTTGATGACGTTGCCCAGACGCTTCGACATCTTAATGCCGTTCTTGTCGAGCACAAGACCATTGGAAATCACCGCCTTGTATGCCACAGAGTCAAACACCATCGTGGCAATAGCATGGAGTGTGAAGAACCATCCACGTGTCTGGTCAACACCCTCGGCAATGAAGTCGGCAGGGTAAGCGATGCCCTTGTCAATCAAATCCTTATTTTCAAATGGATAGTGCACTTGAGCGTATGGCATGGCACCAGAGTCGAACCAAACGTCAATCAGGTCGAGTTCGCGGGTCAGCACATTGCCTTTGTCCGACACCAGTTTGATGTCGTCCACGTAAGGACGATGGAGGTCAATCTTGTCGTAGTTCTCCTGACTCATATCACCAGGCACAAAACCCTTATCCTTCAAGGGGTTTGATGTCATCACACCTGCTGCTACAGCCTTTTCAATCTCATTGTAGAGTTCTTCAACTGAGCCGATGCAGATTTCTTCGTGGGTGTCGCGGTTGCGCCAGATAGGAAGTGGTGTACCCCAATAGCGAGAACGTGAAAGGTTCCAGTCGTTGAGGTTTTCGAGCCACTTGCCGAAACGTCCTGTACCTGTACTTTCGGGCTTCCATTGGATAGTTTGATTCAATTCAAACATACGGTCTTTCTTTGCCGTAGATTTGATAAACCACGAATCAAGAGGGTAGTAGAGCACGGGCTTGTCGGTGCGCCAGCAATGAGGGTAGTTATGGATATGCTTCTCAATCTTGAAAGCTGTTCCTTCTTCCTTCATCTCCAAGCACAGCACCACGTTCAAGTCCATATCTTTGTTGGCAGCCTTCTCATCATACTTACCACCCTGATTGTATTTGGGATCGTAAGCATTTTTGACGAAGTCGCCACTATGTTTCCAATAACTTTCATTCACACAGAGACTGACAAACTCTTCGTTCATGTCATCTTTCACAAAATACTTACCTGTGAAATCGACCATAGGACGTGTGTCGCCAGCCTTGTCGATGATGAAGAGTGATGGGATGCCAGCATCCTTTGCCACTTTTGCGTCGTCAGCACCAAAAGTAGGAGCGATGTGGACGATACCCGTACCATCCTCTGTCGTCACATAATCACCTGGAATCACACGGAACGCCTCGCCTTCCTTTACCACCACTTGGTTGTTTTCCAATGCGCAAGGCTTTACCCAAGGCATCAGTTGCTCGTAGTGCAAGCCCACGAGATCTGTGCCTTTACCTTTCCACAGAATCTCAGGCTGCTCATCTTCGCCAAACTGGAAGTATGCCGACAGACGTGCTTCTGCCATGATGTAGATGGCTTCCTCTTCTGTATATGGATTCTTACCCTTGATAGCAACATAATCAATCTTAGGACCAACGCAAAGAGCTGTATTGGAAGGAAGTGTCCAAGGAGTAGTGGTCCATGCGAGGATGTAAAGCCCCCCTTTGCTCCCCCCAAGGGGGGATAAGGCAAGAGCATCCCACAGACCTCCATTCTCCCCCTTGGGGGAGTTAGAGGGGGCTTTCACCTTGAACTGTGCCGTCACCGTCGTGTCCTTCACATCACGGTAGCAGCCAGGTTGGTTCAGCTCGTGGCTGGAAAGCCCCGTACCTGCTGCTGGTGAATAAGGCTGAATGGTGTAGCCCTTATAAAGCAACCCTTTGTTATAGAGTTGCTTCAAGAGATACCACAGTGTTTCGATGTACTTGTTATCGTAGGTGATGTAAGGGTGCTCCAAATCCACCCAATAACCCATTTTGTCCGTGAGTTCTGTCCACTCGTTGGTGTACATCATTACGTTTTTGCGGCAAGCGTCGTTGTAGTCGTCCACACTGATCTTCTTGCCGATGTCCTCCTTGGTGATGCCTAATGATTTCTCCACGCTCAACTCCACTGGCAGTCCGTGAGTATCCCATCCAGCTTTGCGCTTCACTTGGAAACCCTGCATGGTCTTATAGCGGAGGAAAGTATCTTTGATGGTTCTGCCCATCACGTGGTGAATACCCGGATGTCCGTTGGCAGATGGTGGTCCTTCAAAAAAGATGAATTGAGGACAGCCTTCGCGTTCCTCAATACTCTTGTGGAACATATCTTCCTGGTTCCACTGTTCCAAAACCTCCCTATTCACATCTGAGAGGTTCAGCTTTGCTCGTTCTGTAAATTTCATTTTAATTTAATATCTTTCAATTTTTGTTCCTTTCCACAATAACGGCATTTCAAGGTCTCCATGTCCTTGCGGTAGAAGACTGTCTTCATGGGCTCGTTGTTCGTGATGCACACAGGGTTGGCACATTTTACGATGTTCGTCAACTTTTCGGGCAATCCAATCTCTCGCTTCTCAGCCACTTCGTAGTCACGGATGACTGTCAGTCGCATGTTGGGGCAGAGTACTGCCAACTTGCTGATTTCAGCCTCGGTGAAGAATTTGCCTGCAATCTTGATGATGCCTTTCTTGCCCATCACTTGACTTTCGAGGTTGTTACCAATGAGCACGGGCTCTGTACACAACTCCAGTTGCAGCAATTGAGCCACTGTGAAAAGTTTGTCTGTTGGTATGTGGTCGATGACGGAGCCGTTCTCCAGCGCAGCCACCAGTTTTTGTTGCTTTTCCATGATTAGTCGATGATTGTGTTGTCGTTCTTAATTTGGTCGAGAGTAATGCCCAGCACATCACAGATCAGGGCTTCACGTGCATAGAGTCCGTTCTGTGCCTGGTCGAAGTAGTAAGCGTGCTTGCTTTCGTCCACATCATACTCAATCTCATTCACACGGGGCAGTGGGTGCAGAATCTTCATGTTCTCCTTACATTTGCCCAACATATTTGCCTTCAAGATGTAAGCATCCTTTACACGCTCATACTCCATCAAGTCCGTGAAACGCTCTCTCTGTACACGGGTCATGTACAGGATGTCTGCATCCGCAATTGTGTCCTCCGTGAAGTCCTGTTGCTCGATGTACTTGATATTGTTCTGCTTGCAGTAGAGCTTGTACTCCTCTGGCATCTCCAGTTCTTTCGGTGCGATGAAATGGAATGTAGGGTTATACTTTCGCATTGACATCAATAATGAGTGTACGGTACGACCATACTTCAAGTCACCCACCATGTAGATGTTGAGGTTTTCCAATGTGCCCTGTGTCTTGTAAATGGAATAGAGGTCGAGCATTGTCTGTGAGGGGTGCAGGTTAGAGCCGTCTCCTGCATTGATGATGGGCACGTTGGTCACTTCACTGGCATACAATGCCGCACCTTCCAACTTGTGACGCATCACAATCACATCGGCATAGTTGCTCACCATCTTAATCGTGTCCTTCAACGTCTCTCCCTTCGACGAACTTGTCACTTTAGGGTCTGTGAAACCAATCACACGTGCACCCAGACGGTTGGCTGCTGTCTCAAACGACAACCTCGTTCTTGTGCTTGGCTCGAAGAACAGCGTGGCAACCACCTTGCCCTTCAAGAGCTGACGGTTGGGATGTGCCTCAAACTCAGCTGCCATGTCAAGCAGATATTGAATCTTCTCTTTCCCATAGTCAGCAATCGAAACAATGCTCCTATTTTCCATATATCAGTTTTTTATTGAGTTCTTTTGTCCACTTTTCAAAAATCGTACAAAGGTACGGATAAATGAGAGAAAAACCAAAT
>JBGUGM010000101.1:0-2591 GCA_045111535.1 Bacteroidaceae bacterium | reverse complement strand
CGGTGCCATTGCCCTGTTTGGTGAGAAATATGGTGACAAGGTGCGTGTGGTACAGTTCGGCACCAGTGTTGAGTTCTGTGGTGGTTGTCATGCTCAGAGCACAGGTCGTCTGGGTATGGTGCGCATCGTGAGTGAAAGCTCTATCGCTGCTGGTGTGCGTCGTATTGAGGCCATCACAGGCAAGGCTGTGGAGGACTCTCTCGACAAGATGCAGGACTTCATCACAGACTTGAAGGGTTTGCTCAACAATGCACCTGACCTGATGGCAACGATTCAGAAAGCCATCTCCGAGAACAAGGAATTGCAGGCACAGGTGGAGGAGTTCAAGGCTCAGAAGGCTCAGCAACTCAAGCAGATGCTCATAGAGAAAGCACGTGAAGTGAATGGTGTGAAGGTCATCTCAGGTGTGCTGCCTATGGAAGCACAACACGTGAAGGACATCGCCTTCCAACTCCGTGGTCAGTTCCCAGAGCACTTGCTCGTGGTCATCGGTAGTGAAGCAGCAGGTAAACCAACGCTGACCGTCTCTATCTCTGATGACTTGGTGGCTGAAGGCAAGAACGCAGGTCAGTATGTGCGTGAAGCAGGCAAACTTATCCAAGGTGGTGGTGGTGGACAGCCCCACTTCGCTACAGCAGGTGGTAAGAACCCTGAAGGTCTGAAAGCCGCTGTGGATAAGATTGTGGAACTGGCACAACTGTAAGAAACGAACACATAAACACAAAATCATCTCGTGATGGGCGTGCATCAGAAACACGGACACTTGAGAAGACTATTAAGGTTTTCCCTATTTCTACTGTCATGCTTATGGGCAGTCAAGGGGTTTGCGCAGTTTGGTGACCCCAGGGAGATATTTAGCCTGTCGGCAGAAGTGGAAGGAGGCACCAACACGGACTACACCTGGAAGACGTCAAAGCGTGGTGATGAACTGGCTGGTGGACGCATGAAACAAGGTGTGGAGGTGCGTGTGCGCTCAAGTTTGAAAGTGTTGGCAAATAAGAGGTATTCAGTAGCAATAGCCCCTTTCTACAAATTCAGCAACCGTGAATTGCAGACAGAGTGGGGGGCTGAAAGGCTGGGCTTTGAATTGCCAAAGACGCATCATCACTATGGTGGTACACTCACCATCAACTACAATCTCATGGCTTTTGGCAAGCCATTGACGCTGCTGGGAATGGGTACAGGTAATTTCTCGCAGTATGGCTACGAGAATGCATCAGGTGTTGTGGGTGGTATGGTGATGTTGACACGCAACCAGCGCACAGTCCTTGGTCTTGGTGTTGTCTGCTTGGTGGGTACTGCCGTATCATGGCCATTCTACCCGCTGATTATCTATTCACACAAGTTTGATGACCGCTGGAGCATCAATTGCATGGAGGCATATAACTACCTCTATTATCAGGCTTCACCCAAAGTGAAGTATTCCTTGGGCTTGGAACTGGAAACAGACATGTTCTATTTCCGTCCTCATGTGCAGAACTTGCCTAAAAAAGCGATGTATAGTCAAGTGTCAGAGCGTGTGGGATTGTTTGCTGATGTACAAACCACGAAAGAGGTGACACTGAATTTTGGTGTGGGCATGGATGTCCCATTCTATGGACGTCTGCGTGAAAGTGGATACAACCACAGTTACATGACCTTACGTGATGAGGTGAAGCCTTTTGTGAAGATGAAAGTGAAATACAGCCTTACTGCTCATTAGTCCAGTTGACGAAGAACACTCTTGTTGTGGCACGGGTGATGGCAGTGTAGAGCCATCGGAAGTAATCAGGAGTGAGGAGTTCTTCTGTCATGTATCCCTGATCAATAAAGACGTTGGTCCATTGACCACCTTGTGCTTTGTGACAAGTGACTGCATAAGCGTACTTGATTTGTAAGGCATTGTAATAAGGGTCTTGACGCAGTGCCTTGAGTTTGTCTTGTTTGGAGCGTAGGGTAGGGTCTCCGTTGTAATCCTCCATGATGTTATTATATAATGTGTCCTGCTGCTCTTTGGTCAGGGCAGGTGCTTCTGCTTGGAGGGTGTCGAGCAGAACTGTGGCTTGCATCTCAAAAGCCCCCTCCTTGTCTCCCCCAAGGGGGAGGGAGTAGTCTGGAAATTCCAATGTGGCATCAGCGAAAGTGAAGCCATAGAAGTTGCGCTCATTACGGACTCTTCTAATGATGGCAGTATCACCATTGGCTATGAAATCGAAAGGCACAGTCTCTGCTTCCTCTGGTGTCTTACCCTCTTGCTTGGCATTAGCAAGTAGTTCGAGTGCCAGTTTCTCTGTCCAATAATAGTTGTTCTTTGCCACCATGAGCATATCACCTCCTTCAAGGGGTTCCTCTCTCCAAAGAATTTTTGCTCGGATGCCATTGTTGTAGATGTTGGCACGTTTGTTACTCCGAGTCACGACAATGGTTTCATCTTCACCATCACGATGGTAGCACTCCTCAAGGGCTTCAATGAGTTCATTACCAGGGATGTTCTTGACATCTGGGAAGCCTTTGAAACGAATCTTGGGGAAGTCGAAGATGTCCTCATTCTCGAGAAGGGTACGCAGATGGGTGGCATTCCAAAGAATACCCGAAGACTCTGCTTGTCGCAC
>JBGUGM010000100.1:0-2086 GCA_045111535.1 Bacteroidaceae bacterium | reverse complement strand
AATATACAAGATGTCTCAAATCATCAACAACCGAGTAAACTTTGCAACCGTAAAGAACCCGATGCCATATCCTGACTTCTTGGACGTGCAACTCAAGTCGTTCAGGGATTTTCTTCAGTTGGACACTCCACCTGAGAAGCGCAAGAAGGATGGACTTTATAAGGTTTTCGCAGAGAATTTCCCCATCGCTGACACTCGCAATAACTTTGTGCTTGAGTTCTTGGACTACTACATCGACGCTCCACGCTACTCTATCGAAGAGTGCTTGGAACGTGGCTTGACTTATAGTGTTCCATTGAAGGCCAAGTTGAAACTTTATTGCTCTGACCCTGACCATGAGGACTTCGACACCGTTATTCAGGATGTGTTCCTGGGTTCGATTCCTTATATGACAGACAACGGAACGTTCGTTATCAATGGCGCCGAACGTGTCGTCGTATCTCAGTTGCACCGTTCTCCTGGCGTGTTCTTTGGTTCAAGCGTGCATGCCAACGGTACTCCTCTTTTCTCTGCTCGTATCATCCCATTCAAGGGTTCATGGATTGAGTTTGCCACTGACATCAACAACGTCATGTATGCGTACATTGACCGTAAGAAGAAGTTGCCAGTGACAACGCTTCTCCGTGCCATCGGATTCGAGAACGATAAGGACATCCTTGACATCTTCAACCTTTCTGATGAGATCAAGGTGAATGCCACCAATCTCAAGAAGGCAAAGGGTCGCAAACTCGCTGCTCGTATTCTCCAGTCTTGGAATGAGGACTTCGTGGATGAAGATACTGGTGAAGTTGTTTCTATCGAGCGTAACGAGATTGTGGTGGACCGTGACAATGTCATTGATGACGATGTCATCGAGAAGATTCTCGATTCAGGTGTCGAGACTATTCTTGTACAGCGTGAAGATGCCAATACGGCAGACTTCTCCATCATTTTCAACACCCTTCAGAAAGACCCAAGTAACTCTGAGAAGGAAGCCATCACTTACGTGTATCGTCAACTTCGCAATGCTGACCCTGCCGATGATGCTTCTGCTCGTGAGGTCATCAACGGTCTGTTCTTCTCAGACAAGCGTTATGACCTCGGTGATGTAGGTCGTTACCGCATCAACAGAAAACTTAACCTTTCTATTGACCCAGAGATTCGTGTCTTGACGAAGGAAGACATCATTGAGATTATCAAGTACCTTGTTGAGTTGGCTAACTCCAAGGCTATCGTCGATGATATTGACCACCTCTCTAATCGTCGTGTACGTACGGTGGGTGAGCAACTTTCCAACCAGTTCGCCAGTGGTCTTGCTCGTATGAGCCGTACCATCCGTGAGCGCATGAATGTGCGTGACAATGAGGTGTTCTCTCCAACAGACCTGATCAACGCGAAGACCATCTCCAGCGTGATCAACTCATTCTTCGGAACGAACCCATTGTCTCAGTTCATGGATCAGACCAACCCATTGGCAGAGGTGACTCACAAGCGTCGTCTCTCAGCCCTCGGTCCTGGTGGTCTTTCTCGTGAGCGTGCAGGTTTCGAGGTTCGTGACGTGCACTACACGCACTATGGTCGTTTGTGTCCTATCGAGTCTCCTGAAGGTCCAAACATCGGTCTGATTTCATCTCTTTGTGTCTATGCAAAGATTAACAACCTCGGCTTCATCGAGACACCTTACCGTAAGGTGATTGATGGTGTTGCCGACATCAATACTGACCACATTGTTTATCTCTCCGCAGAGGAAGAGGAAGGCAAGATCATTGGTCAGGGTAACGCTCCTTTGAAGGACGATGGTCACTTCATCCGTAAGGTCGTTAAGTGCCGTAAGGATGCCGACTATCCAGTGGTTCCTCCAACAGAAGTGGATTATATGGATGTGGCTCCACAGCAGATTGCTTCTATCGCTGCAGCCTTGATTCCATTCTTGGAGCACGACGATGCTCACCGCGCACTCATGGGATCAAACATGATGCGTCAGGCAGTTCCATTGATTCGTACCGAGGCTCCTATCGTCGGTACTGGTATTGAGAAGCAGGTGTGTGAGGATTCACGTACCATGATTGTTGCAGAGGGTGATGGTGTGGTTGAATACGTGGATGCA
>JBGUGM010000099.1:0-26316 GCA_045111535.1 Bacteroidaceae bacterium | reverse complement strand
AAGACCGAACAGACCAGGAATGGCAGGAGCCAACACACCCATCGCCTGACCCGTGTTGCTTTCGTAGAACCCGCTGACAACCAGGTTCGATGGTAGCACAAGGATAACACAGACCGCACCCATATTGCCTGCCAAACAGAGAGGAATCAGGAGCCGCGAAGGCATCATCTGCACTTTTCGTGCCCACATCTTGACAACACCCACAAACATGGCAACTACCGTCGTGGTGTTCAGGAAGGGAGACAGCACAGCCACAGGTATCATCAGACGCAGCAAGGCTTTCTTGTAACCTTCTGGACGTCCCAACAAGTTCTTGACGATCCAATGCAGGACACCTGTATATGTCAGACCTGCCACCACGACAAACATCACCCCGACCACAGCAACTGTTGTGGAACTGAAACCCGACAACGCCTCGTTGACATCGAGCACACCCGTGACGAACAGGACACCTACGACACCGAGGAACACCAAATCTGAACGCAATTTGGTGAACAGAAGGATGCCAAATGTGAGCAGCACCGTGACAATGGTAATCCAAGCATAGATACTAAATTCCATGTTACTTGTTTTTATCGATACACGTTGCAAAGATACTTATTTCCCATGAATTAGAACACGAAAGCCTCGTTTTTTTCTAAAAAAGTGCTTTCATAAGGTCAAAGAGCATTCGTTGATTACAACGTGATGTACTCCTTCGGCTTGAAATTATCCTCCATGCACCACACGTGCGCCTTGCCGTGCTGCATTCGGAACACTTGCAGGAACTTGTAGAAAGCCTCATCCCCCTGCTGCTCCTTCCAGGGCAAGAGGAACTTGCGCGTCGGGTGATTGACAATCTCCTCCTTCATCGCGATGTCATCCACCAGTTCAAACTTGCCCTCCACACGCACCTGGTACTTACCGCAAGCGAAGCACACCTCCGCCCGTCCGTCCGCCATCAACTGACGGTACAGATCCTTCGTCACTCCCGTATGGAACACGATGCCATCCGCATCTGCCCGAAAGATCAGGATGCCCCTCACGCGAGGCTGTCCATTGTCATTCGTTGCAACGTACATCACAGGATGTTCGTTCATCATCTTAAAAAGTTCTTCCTTTGTCATAATTGTATGCTTTTATCAATTTGTATGTTATGATTCTGTTTTCTCCTTAGTGAGTTTCTCCATCATTTCTTCCATCTTGCGGTAATGCTCTTCACGCTGTTTGTTTTCTTCTGCTTCGTTTTCTTCTTTCATCTTCTTCTTTGTGTTAGCATAAGCAACCCAAGACATTATTATTGCTCCAAAGAAAACACCGAAATCTCCAAAGATAAGAGACTGTATTAAATCTAATGGTGCCAAACTATCTTGCGATGTAATGAAGGTAATTACTCCCATAGGTAATCCGAATACTAAAATCCAAATCCAAAACATTTTCCATGCTTTAGATTTTGCCTTTTGTTCAATTTCATTTAACGTGTACATGTTGAAGATTTTTTCTTATGAGGTTATTGTAATTGCGTTGCAAAGGTACAAATAAGTGAGGATAATACAAAAAAAAAGCCTTATTTTCAGCAAAGAGCCTTGTAGCACTACGCCGCGCGACTCTTCTTTTGTGTTGTCACTTCTTTCTACCTACTCCCCCGCCACTTTCTTGAAACTGTCATCTGTCATTTGTAAGATGTAGCCTTAATGGAGGCATAGGAAGAGCCTGTTGCCGTGCATCCCAAAGACTTGTTGCTAACAGACCCTGGGACTTGTTGCTAATAGTTTCTGAAGTATTTGGCTTTGGCACTAAAATCAATTTAGCGTTCTCACTCGATTCAATTTAGCGTTCTCACTAAAAACGATTTAGCCTTGGCACTCAAATGAGTGAGAACGCTAAATTGAATCGAGTGCCAACGCTAAATCAAATTTAAAGAAAAGGCTAAATTTATTTGTGTGTTAAGGCTAAAATGTGTAACTTTGCACCGTGACAAGTCTTGGGGTCTGTTAATAACAAGTCTTTAAATTTGTGAATATCAACTAAATAAAAAGAAAGGAGAAACATTATGGCAATACAGTATGTGGTGAAAAAGACGATGATGCATTACAAGGAGGGAAAACCTGTGGGCTATCAGGCAGTAAAGGTGTCGCCAGGGATTCCCATTAAGGAGGACAATCTGGTGGCGTACATCGCCAATAAGACGAATTTGCCGAAGAGCACGGTGCTGGCATGCACGATGGCGATTGCCGATGCCATCAAACTCCATGTCATCCATGGACATAGGGTGTCGTTCAAGCGTTTCGGAAAGTTCCACCTGAAGGTGCAGAACACCTGTGTGGATACGTTGGAAGAATGTCAGCCGGACACGGTGAAGCGGATCCAACTCTGCTTTACGCCGAACAAGGATATCAAGCAGATGCTGGATGAGGTGCAGTTGACTGACTATAAGTCATTGGATGTAAAAGATTAACGACTAAAAACAGGAAGACAATGAAAAAGACAACTCGTAAATCGGGGGCTTTAGGCTCCATCATCATGTACCCCGAGAAAGTGAAACTGAGTTATCTGGAGGGTGAACCAGAGAAGTACCGTCTGCACTGGAAGAGGGCGACAACCATTGATGATGAGGACATCACTGCATACGCGGCGCAGATGACTCATGTGCCTGAGAGTGCCGTCACTTTGGCGCAGGAAGCACTGTTCGAGGCTATCGAACTCTTCTGTATCAATGGACATGCGGTGCAGGTGCCCAACCTCGGCACGTTCAGCGTACATATAGACAGCAAGGTGGTGGGCACGGCAGAGGAAGCGGATGCCTCTTCTGTGAAGAGGTGCCGTCTGCATTTCTACCCGAAGGCGAAACTTCGTGCCGCTTGCTGTTTGGAGAATATCCGCATCACTGTGGATGATTTGCTGAAACTGAAAAAGAAGTCCCATACTCACATTTGATTAACCTTTCTTGAGGTTTGCCTCATGGGGTGCAATGCTCGAAACACTCGGTTTTGGGTATTGTGCCCCTTGTTATTTCGCCGTACCTTTGCAGCGGATTTTAAACTTTATACAATTATGGGATTACTTACTAAGTTTTTTACTAACTGCGCTCATCCGAAGGGTGGGATGGGGCGTGCAATGCTGAAGTTTATGAATTGGTGCCATGCACCGTTGACGAACTGGGGTCTGAGTTATGTGGACATCCGGGACGGGTGGACGATGCTGGACATTGGTTGTGGTGGAGGTGCCACGTTGCAGCGGCTTTTGAAACGGAGCAAGGGTGCGCTGGTGTATGGTATCGACATCTCGGAGGAGAGTGTGGCAAAAGCAAAGCAGGTGAATGTCGCTGTGCTGGACAAGCAGGTGTTTGTCTGTCAGGGAAGTGCCGAGAAGTTGCCCTACGAGGATGGGAAGTTCGACTTGGTGACGGCTGTGGAGACGGTGTATTTCTGGCCCAATCTGCCTGACTGTCTGCAGGAGGTGCGCCGTGTGCTGAAACATGGTGGTCGCTTCGCCATCATGGTGGAGGTGGTTGACAACGATTCGAAGTGGACGAACGTGGTGGAGGGCATGACTGCCTATCCTCCAGAACAGTTGCAAAAACTGCTCGACGAGGCAGGATTCATCCATACGGAGGTGCATCGCAAGAAGCCGTCGTATGCCACAATTATTGGTATGAGACCTTGAGGCACCGTCTGTCTTTTACTCATTTTTAAGTATTGTGGGAATGGTGAAATCGCCGTACCTTTGCACCAGATTTGGGACAACTTCTAATAATAATATAATAAGGTAAAAAGGTAATATGAAGAAGATTTTATTTTCGATGGCAGCAGCATTGATGCTGATGTCTGTGTTCACTTCTTGTTCTAACGATGACAAGGATGGAGGAATTCAGTTCAACGAACAAACGTACAACGCATGGAGCAAGGTCGTATTCGGCTATGGCAGCATGTTCGACGCTGGTGAGACGCTCAAGGTGAGCCAGAGTCAAATCACGTTCCATTCTGCACAGTGGGGTGACGGCACCTTCACGGTGAGCGAGTTCAAGCAGAACGAGGATGGAAGTTTCGCTGTGGTTGGTACGGGTAAGGTCACCATTGCTGGTCATGGCGGCACCAAGGATTATGATGCCAATGTGAACGGCACCATCGGTAAGAGTGCCCAGACGTTTGTCATCACGTTGCCTTCTGTGATGGGTGGCACGGTGCTGAATGTGACGGCTGGCGAGATTCCTGCTGCTGCGGCTGTGGATGGCACCTATACAGGTGGCACTTATGCGAACAGCAAATATTTCCAGCACTACCAGCCCACAAAGGATGAGAAGGTGACTGCCAAGGCAAATGATGCGCTCAATGCCGTTGCACTCAGTTACACTTCTGCTACATGGGGTGAGTTCACGTTTGAGAACGTGACGGTTGCCAAGGGTGCTGACGGTGCTTATACTCTCACAGGTGAAGGTAAGACCCTGATGCCAAGCATGAAGGGTGGTACGTCAGAGTATGCTGCCACTTTCGAGGGTACTGTGACTGGCAAGACACTTGTTGCCACGTTCGCTGTTCCTGGCGTGATGGGTGGTACCACCGTGTATTTCAATGCCGCTGACTTCGACGATGTGTTCGAAGCCGCCAATGCTGAGAAGGAGGACGCTGAAGGAGAAGGCGAGAAGTGATGAACCGACGCAAATATTTTATGATGTTGGGAATGGTCTCGCTTATGGGACTGTTCTCAGCATGTGATGTTCTGGAAGACGTGTATGATGACCCGACTGTGGAGAAGCAGGAGGGGCAGTATTACATTGATGCCACCGACTATGCCCAGTGGATCTATATCAATCTCCACACTCCAACTCCCACCATCACCACCTCGACTATCAGTCTTGATGACCTTACGGAGACGGGTGCTCCTGCCGAATGGGACATCGCCCAGCATCGTTACGATGTGAAGACGAATGGTGCTGCCGTGATGATGACCCCTTACCATTCCATCAAGGAATTAGAGGCAGCAGGACTGCCCACAGAAGGGAAGTGGGTGGAAGATGAAGAGAGTGACGAGTGCATCACGGTAGATATGTCGCACATGATGGAGGGTTATCTCACCTATGCTCCAGGACATAAGAACACGGAACTGGGCAAGTGGGTGGAAGTGGATACGAGCAACATGCCCCCAAACTACACCATGCACGATAACGTCATGCTCCTGCGCTTTGCCGATGGCACCTATGCAGCCATCCAACTCGCCAACTTTATGAGTACCGACAGTTATCAGGTGAAAGGGTGGATGACGGTGAACTATAAGTATCCGGTGTTTAATTGATAATTGACAATTGATAATTGAAGTGTTGAAGAAGATACACATATTATGTATAATGGGGCTGTGTGCATGCGCTACTGCCTACGCTGAGGAGGAGCCTGCTGACACGGCTGTATGGAACAGAGACCCGTTGGGACTGGAGACGGTGGTGGTCACGGCTACACGCACACCCAAGGCTTTGAAGGATATTCCTGTGGTGACACGTGTCATCACGGCTGAGGACATACAGAAGGTGGATGCCACCAATGTGAAGGATATGCTGCAACAGGAACTGCCAGGCTTGGAGTTCACCTATTCGATGGGACAGCAGGTGCTGAACATGGGTGGTTATGAAGGCAACAACATCCTTTTCCTCGTGGATGGTGAACGGATGGCTGGTGAGTCGATGGACAACGTGGATTTCTCACGCCTCAACCTCTCCAGCATCGAGCGCATCGAGATAGTGAAGGGTGCTGCCTCCACGCTCTATGGCTCGTCGGCAATGGGAGGCGTCATCAACATCATCACGAAGAGTCCCTCTGCCACATGGGCTGCCAACGTGAACAGCCGTTATGAAGGTGCCACGAAGGAGTGGCGACATGGTGCCAGCGCCGACTTCAACATCGGCAAGGTGAATTCGTTGACCACCTTCCAGATGACGGATTCTAAGGCATTGGATTTGGGTGAAGACTCTTCTTTGCCCACTTATGGAGGCAAGTCCTACAATGTGAAGGAACGTCTCATTTGGCAGGTGACGGATGCTCTAAAACTGACTGGTCGTGCTGGCTTCTTCTTTCGTGAACGTGAGTCCGGTATGGTGAGTCATGAGCGCTATCGTGATGTGAACGACGGACTCAAAGCCGATTGGCGCATCAACTCGTTGCAAGATATTGAGGTGGCCTACAGTTTTGATCAGTACGATAAGTCAGACCTCAATATGCTCACCCACAAGGACATCCGCGACTATTCCAACCGTCAGCATATTGGTCGTGCGCTCTACTCGCTGCACATGCCTGCGTGGCAGTCGCAGTTCACCGCAGGTGCTGACTATATGAATGACTACCTGATGACCTACCAATTCTCCGATGACCACAAGTCCCGTATCCAGAACAGTTACGATGCCTTCATGCAGTGGGACTACACGCCCTCCCGTCATTGGGAAGTCATTGGTGGGGTGCGCTACGACTATTTCTCGGCAGCAGAGAAGGGAATGCCTACATGGAAGTTGGCTGGTATGTGGAAGAGTGGTCTTCACAGCCTCCGTGCCTCCTACGCCTCGGGCTTCCGTGCTCCCTCGCTGAAGGAACTCTACATGGACTTCTTCATGGGTGGCATCTTCATGATTTATGGCAATCCTGACCTGAAGTGCGAAACCAACCACAACTTCTCCCTCACATGGGAACATCATGGAGCCATTGGTGACAACTTCAAATATAGCACTACCGCTACAGGTCATTACAACTTCTTCAACAACTACATCACTACTGCCACCGTGCAGAGAGACGGCAAGTCGGGGCAGATGTACACCAATATCGCCAAGCAGCAGATTGTGGGTGCTGACCTCAATGCTCAGTTGCACCACATCAGCGGTCTGGGTACGAAGGTGTCGTATGCTTTCGTCAAGAACATCGTGGAGAAGGGTAAGCCCGACCTTACGGCAGCACGTCCTCACTCCCTCACATGGCGACTGGATTACGACCATCAGTTCACTCCCAACTATGGGTTGTATGTGGCATTGTCAGGACGATTCCTTTCGGCAGTCGATGTGACAGAATACACCTCCACGCAATTGGACGAGATGACCAAGACCCACTACGACGGCTATTCCATCTGGAAGTTGAGCCTTTCTGGGCGCTTCCTCAAAGGCATCACCCTGAATGGGGCTGTAGATAATCTCTTCAACTACAAGCCCAAGACCTACTATGCCAACTCACCCGTCACGCTGGGCACCACCCTGACGATGGGGCTTTCTATCGATATTGAGAAATTCTTTTGAACATGAAGAAACTGAAAAAGAAATACATATTCCTTGGCATTTTGGCAGCAATACTTATTGTTGCCATTGCCGCATTCTGGCGCTCGATGTGCAGTCATACCGATGTGGCTTTTGTCAACTATCAAGTCATCACGTTGGGCGACATCTCGAAAGCCAACGACAACAACTTCATCCGTCTGCATGAGGCTCAACTCGATGATATCAACGATTGGAACGACTACGATGTGGTGCTCATCAATGGTATGGGACTCCGCATCACAGAAGAGCAACGCACACGGATTCAGGAGTTGGCAGACAAAGGATTGCCCGTACTGACCACGGCAGCCACCAATCCTGCCAATAATATCGTGAGTGTGGACGAGTGGGATGCTGACTCGCTGAAACAATACCTCTCGGCTGGTGGCAGGAAGAACTACCGCAACTTCCTCAACTATCTGCGCAACGAGGTGGACGGCAAACTCTTTTTCCTGAACGAAGTGGAGCCTGTGGAAGAGCGTGAGGCGCAGTTGCTGTATCACCCCAATGTGAAGGACAAGGAAGGGGAGGAATGTTCGTTTGCCAGCATCAAGGACTATAACCAATACATTAGCGAGAATGGGCTGATGAAAGATGGTGTGCCACGTATTCTGATTACGGGTATGATGGGTGATGCTACCGATCTCATAGAAAGGCTGGAGGCAACGGGTAACGTGGTGTATGCCACACGTGACCTTGCCACACTCATCAAGACGCAAGCCATCGACAGCATCAACCCTGCCGCTATCATCAATATGGCACACGGACGCATGGGTGACTTTGCGGTGGAGTATCTGAGAAAGCAGAATACCCCGCTTTTTTCTACTGTTAACGTAAACCGTATGACGGCAGATTGGGAGGCTGACAAGCAGGGCATGCAGGGCGGTTTCTTCTCGCAGAGCATCATCACACCTGAGATTGACGGTATGATTCGTCCGTTCGTGCTCTTTGCCATTCGTGAAGGCAAGGACGGGCTGCCTGAAGCCTATACCATCCCCGAACGTTTGGAAACGTTTGTGGATGCCGTCAATAGACACGTCAACTTGAAATTGATTGACAACAAGGACAAAAAAGTGGCTATCGTCTATTTCAAGGGTCCTGGCTCTAATGCCCTGACGGCATCGGGACTGGAAGTGGTGCCTTCGCTTTATAACTTGTTGGTCAAGATGAGAGAAGAGGGATACAATGTGCAAGGACTTCCTGCATCAGCAGAAGCACTCTCCGAACTGATTCAGCAGTCGGGCAGCGTGTTTGGCACCTACGCAGAGGGTGCACAGGCGAAGTTCCTCCAAGAAGGGAAACCACAACTTGTCAGCAAGAGCGAATTTGAGGATTGGACAAAGGCACTCTTCACAGAGAAGATGAAGGGCGAGATGCAACGTGTGAACGGCAACTTCCCTGGCAACTATCTGGCGAAAGATGCAGAGACGCTTGGACTTCCCGTTATCCAATTGGGTAATATCGTGCTGATGCCTCAGATGCCAGCAGGTACGGGCAGCGATTCCTTCAAAATGGTACACGGAACGGAGAGTGCGCCTCCTTATCCCTACATCGCTCAGTATCTTTGGATTCAGCAGGGATTCAAGGCTGATGCACTCATTCACTTCGGTACGCATGGTTCGCTCGAATACACACCAGGCAAGCAGGTGGCACTCTCGCAGAATTGCTGGAGTGACCGACTCATTGGTGCTTTACCTCACTTCTATCTCTACACCATCGGTAATGTGGGTGAGGGCATGATTGCCAAACGTCGCACCTATGCCTCGTTGGTGTCCTATCTCACACCTCCATTCATGGAGAGCAACCTGCGCACCCTCTACAGCAAGTTGAGCGATGCCATTGAGACTTACAACAAAGCCCCTAACGACAAGGCTTCATTGGCGGTCAAAGCCATCACCATCGATATGGGCATCCATCGCGAACTGCACCTTGACAGCATCAAGAACAAACCCTATACGGAAACTGAGATTGCTCGTGTGGAGGCTTTTGCTGAGGAACTGATGAACGAGAAGATCACCAGCAAGTTCTACACGTTGGGTGTGCCGTATGAGATGGAGCGTGTCAATTCTTCTGTCTATGCAATGGCAACAGAGCCGATTGCTTACAGTCTCCTTGCCCTCGATAAGATGCAGAAGCGGGCTGCTGGCGATGTGGAGAAGCATCAGACTCTCTTCACCGCTCGCTATCTCAACCCAGCCAAGGCATTAGCGGGCAGACTCCTGAACAGACAAGGCGACGTGACGGATGCTGAAGTGTGCCAGATTGCCCATATCAGCGAGGCTGACTTGCGACGTGCTCATCACATTGATTCCATCCTCGCCGCTCCCCAGCAGATGATGAGCATGATGATGAGTATGGCTAATGAAGTGCCTGGAGCAAAGCAGAAAGTTCCAAAAGAACATCAAGCAAAGAAGACAGGAAGTGTTTCAAAGCAAGATAAGGCTAAGATGCGTGAGATGGGGAAGGGTATGGATCCGAAGAAAGCCCTTGCTCTCGCTAAGATGATGGGTGCTACGCCTGAACAGTTGAAGAAGATGAAGGAGGCGATGACCCAAGGGAAGAAGGGTGCATCGGATGCTCATGCTGACAGCAAGATGGCAACTCTATCGCCTGCCATGCAAGCGATGGTGGATAAGGTGGCAGAGGCTGGTATGCTGACCAAAGAAGAAAAGGATTTCTCACGTGTTGTACTGGAGGTGGAACGTACCATCCGCAACGTGAACAACTATAAAACCGCCTTGCTTACTTCTCCAACTATAGAGATGGAGAGTTTGCTGAATGCGTTGGCAGGCGGTTATACGGCACCATCAACGGGTGGTGATGTCATCAGCAATCCGAATGCCGTACCGACGGGTCGCAACCTCTATGGCGTGAATACGGAAGCCTGTCCTACGGAACAAGCATGGGAGAAGGGTAAGGAATTGGCTGAGAATACCATACGGCTGTATCAGGAACGTCACCACGACAGCATTCCAAGGAAGGTGAGTTACACGTTGTGGTCGAGTGAGTTCATTGAGACGGGTGGTGCCACGATTGCCCAATGTCTCTATATGTTGGGTGTGGAGCCTATCCGCGATGCTTTTGGCAGGGTTACAGATATACGGCTCATTCCTTCGAAGGAACTGGGTCGCCCTCGTATTGATGTGGTGGTGCAGACATCGGGACAGTTGCGCGACTTGGCAGCCTCACGTCTGTTCCTCATCACACGTGCGGTGGAGATGGCGGCTGGAGCCAAGGATGATGCCTATCCGAACAGCGTGGCAGAAGGTGTGAAGGAGGCGGAACGTGTGTTGGTGGATAAGGGTCTGTCGCTGAAGGAAGCCAGAGAAGTGAGCACCTACCGTGTGTTTGGCGGTGTGAACGGCAACTACGGTACGGGTATTCAGGGCATGACAATGGCGAGTGACCGCTGGGAGAAGGAGGCGGAACTGGCAGAGGTGTATCTGAACAACATGGGTGCTTTCTATGGCAAGGAAGACCAGTGGGAGGATGTGCGTCAGTATGCTTTTGAGGCGGCTCTTGCCCATACCGATGCGGTGATTCAGCCCCGTCAGTCGAATACGTGGGGTGCGCTGTCGCTTGACCATGTGTATGAGTTTATGGGCGGCATGAATATGGCTGTGCGTAATGTGACAGGCAAGGAACCTGATGCTTACCTTTCCGACTATAGAAATCGCAACCGTGTGAAGATGCAGGAGGTGAAGGAAGCGATTGGTGTGGAGAGCCGCACGACGCTGTTCAACCCCACCTACATCAAGGAGAAGATGCAGGGTGGGGCGAGCGATGCGAATGTGTTTGCTGAACTGGTGCAGAACACCTTCGGGTGGAACGTGATGAAACCCGAAGCCATCGACAACGAGATGTGGGAAGGCATCTATGACACCTACGTGAAAGACCAATTCAATCTGAACACACGCGAGTTCTTCGAACAGAAGAATCCTGCCGCGCTGCAAGAGGTGACAGCTGTGATGATGGAGTCGGCAAGGAAGGGGTATTGGGAGGCTTCGGAGGCTCAGTTGAAGGAGGTGGCGAAATTGCACACCGAATTGGTGAACAAGTATGGTGCCAGTGGCTCGCAGATGGTGAGTGACAATCAGAAATTGCAGAACTACATTGCCGACAAGGTGGATGCTGCTTCGGCAAAGGCTTACAAACAGCAAATCAGCGAGGTGCGTGAGGAAAAGGTGAACGACAAGGATGGCAAGGTGCTGAAGAAAGAGGAGATGAATGTGACGGAGGAAAAGACCACATGGGTGAGCAATATTGTTGTGACTGGCATCGTGGTGGTTTTTGTGGTGCTGATGGTCTTGCTGATTCGTCGGCGACGACAGAGCAATAAGGATTGAATAGATGGAAGCTGTTTTACTTGTCATGATATTCTTGGTTTGCTTCAACTTCGTGCTGAAGCAGACCTATCGCAAGGCATGGATGGTCATTACTATCTCGGTGGTGTGCGCCCTGTTCGTTGCCTTCACTTGGTCATGGGCAATTGAGCAAAGCAAGACGCAGTTGCAGGACTGGCTCAACAACCCGACGCTGATGCTCGACACGGCTGAAGTGCTGAGTGTGGAGGTCATTGTGCAGATGGCATACTGTATCATGGCGGCACACCTGATGAACACGGGTGTTGTCAGGCGACGCACCTTGTGGATGTATAGAATCCTACGTTGGTTTCCTGGACTGCTCATCTTTCCCGTTCTGTTCCACCTCGAGACGATGTGCATGTTTTGGTTGACAGGTATAGAGTTCACCACCATTGCCTACGGATTAGCAGTAGTGGTTGCACTTGCCATTCCTGTCCTGACATGGGGCGTCAAATGGCTCATTCCTGAAAAGGAACTGCGTTTGGAGGTGTTCTTCCTCGGGAATGCTCTCATCGCCATCCTCGGCATCATCGCTACGGTGAATGGTCGGACGGCTGTGGCAGGTTTCTCCGAAGTGGACTGGATGGCTCTTCTTGGCATTGTGGGATTGATGCTGCTGGGAGGCATCATCGGCCTAGCCATCTATCACATGAAATTATCTAAATTGCAAAAATAAATTGTACATTGTAAATTGTCAAATTGTAAATACCCATGATGCATTACATTTCTGATATTCTCTATTGGATTTCGACAGGACTGCTCGTGCCTGTCATTGTTCTCCTCATTGTTCTCTTTGGACGTGCTTTGCTGCTTATTGGCAGTTTCTTCGGGCAGTATCTCTCCGTGCGCAAGACAGAAGCCCTGCTGAAACAGGAGTTTGATTCTCTCAACAGGGATAACATGATCATGCTTTCAGAACGATTGCCCAAGCAACAGAAGTCGCTCGTGGTGGACTATATCCGTCGCATGTTGGAGCACAAGGATAGTGATGCACACTTACAGAAACTGCTTTCTGACTTCGAGATAGCCTCTGCTGCAGACCTTGCCACCAGCAAGACATTGGCGAAGATGGGACCCATGCTCGGACTTATGGGCACACTCATTCCGATGGGACCCGCACTTGTGGGACTCTCGACGGGTGATATCGCTTCGATGGCTTACAACATGCAAGTAGCGTTTGCCACAACGGTGGTGGGACTCTTCGCTGCTGCCATTGGCTTCATCACAGGACAAGTAAAGGCACGTTGGTATCAGCACGACAGCGTGAACCTTCAGTTTCTGGCCGATTTACTCACGGAAAAATAATAAGAGCGTATGCTGAAAAGAAGGAATAACTCGCTGATGAAGTCTGCCGAAGACGATGATCCGATGTCGGTGGTCAGCAACCTCTTCGACGTGGCGATGGTTTTTGCCGTTGCCCTGATGGTGGCACTTGTCACCCGTTACAACATGACGGAGATGTTCTCGCAGGAGGACTTCACGATGGTGAAGAACCCTGGCAAGGAGAACATGGAGATTATCACCAAAGAGGGACAGAAGATAAATCGTTACACCCCCAGCGAAGACCAGTCGAATGCAGACGGCACGAAAGGCAAACGTGTGGGTGTGGCGTACGAACTGGAGAACGGCGAGATTATCTACGTGCCGGAGTAACGTTGGCTTGCCGAAGTTATTTTCGCTCAACAATAAAAGTGAAAAATGGCTTTTTCATTTTGTATTGTTCTCGTTTAGTCGTACCTTTGCACCATATCTTATGCAGCGAATCAAATGAAACAGACAATTTTCAGCAGGTGGACTCAGACGAGTCTGGTGCTCCGTATTCTCATAGGTCTTGTGATTGGTGCCGTGCTGGGGCTGACTGTGCCTCAGTGGACTGCCATCGGCATTCTGGGTGTCGTGTTTGTCAGCGCATTGAAAGCCATTGCGCCTGTGTTGGTGGCAGTTCTGGTGGCTACAAGCATCGCGAAGGCTGGGGGTGGTTTGGGACCACGTTTCCGTACGGTGATTCTGCAATATGTCCTGAGCACGTTCATTGCTGCCTTGTGTGCTGTGGTGGGAAGTTTCCTGTTTCCCGTGACGTTGCAGTTGCGTGATGTGGTGCATCAGGATGCGCCTTGTGCGTTGACGGATGTGTTTACGAATCTGCTCACGAACATGGTGACGAACCCGCTTTTGTCTGTGACACAAGCCAACTATATCGGCATCCTGTTTTGGGCTATCCTGATTGGTGTGGCGCTGAAGTTGAAGGCGAGCCAGCGCACGATTGAGGTGGTGCATGATTTCTCGGAGGTCATCACGCTGACGGTGAAGTGGATCATCCAGTTTGCCCCGTTCGGCATCCTGGGTCTGGTGTTCTCGTCGGTGTCGGAGAGTGGCTTGGAGGTGTTCACCACTTATGGTCATCTGGTGTTGTTACTGGTGGGGTGTATGTTGGCTACTGCACTCGTATTCAATCCGCTCATTTCGTTTCTGGTGCTCAGGCGCAATCCTTACCCGCTGTTGTTCACTTGTCTGAAGGAGAGTGGGTTGCAGGCGTTCTTCACCCGTTCTTCGGCTGCCAACATCCCCATCAACATGAATTTGTGCAAGAAACTGGGGCTGGACGAGGATTTTTATTCTGTGAGCATACCGCTGGGTGCCACCATCAACATGGACGGTGCAGCCGTCACCATTACGGTGATGACGCTGGCTGTGGCACATACGGTGGGTGTGGAGGTGTCGTTCCTCTCGGCGTTTTTCTTGGGCGTCATTGCCACCCTCGGAGCCTGTGGTGCATCGGGCGTTGCTGGTGGTTCGCTGTTGCTGGTGCCGATGGCTTGTTCGTTCTTCAACATCGGCAACGATGTGGCGATGCAGGCTGTTGCCGTGGGCTTCATCATCGGTGTGATTCAGGACAGCGTAGAGACTGCCCTGAACTCCAGTGGTGACGTGTTCTTTACTGCCACAGCAGAGTACTATGACAGGAAGAAGAACGTGAAATCGTGATTTTTACTGCATGGCGTGATTCTTCAGACGGTAGTCTGCCATTTCTTCGTATTTCGTACCTGGACGACCATAGTTGGCGTAGGGGTAGATGCTGATGCCGCCACGGGGTGTGAAGATGCCGGTGACTTCGATGTACTTGGGGTCCATCAGTTTGATGAGGTCTTTCATGATGATGTTGACGCAGTCTTCGTGGAAGTCACCATGATTGCGGAAGGAGAAGAGGTAGAGTTTCAGCGACTTGCTCTCCACCATGCGCTGGTCGGGCAGGTAGGAGATGCGGATTTCAGCAAAGTCTGGCTGACCTGTGATGGGGCACAGGGAGGTGAACTCGGGGCAGTTGAACTGCACCCAGTAGTCATTTTCAGGGTGTTTGTTCTGGAAGGTTTCCAGCACTTCGGGAGCATAATCCTGACGATATTCAGTTTTCTTGCCAAGGGATTGCAATCCTTCTTGTTCTCGTTGGGTATTCATAGTTTTGTTATTTTGTTCTGATTTTCAAATAACTTTCCAGTCCTCTGCGGCGCAGTTTGCAGGCAGGGCATTCGCCACATCCGTCACCTTTGATGCCGTTGTAGCAGGTGAGGGTCTCGTTGCGGACGAGGTCGAAGACACCGAGTTCGTCTGCCAGTTTCCAAGTCTCTGCCTTGTCTATCCACATGAGTGGGGTGTGGATGACGAACTGCTCGTCCATCGCCAGATTGAGGGATACGTTGAGCGAACGGATGAAGGAGTCGCGGCAGTCAGGATAGCCTGAGTAGTCGGTCTGTGACACACCGGTGACGAGATTCATGATGCCATGTTCACGGGCATAGACGGCAGCGATGGAGAGGAAGAAGAGGTTGCGCCCTGGCACAAAAGTGTTTGGGGGCGTGATGCGTCCATCGGGGGTGTCGGCAGAGGGAGTGGGAGGCTCTTTGTCCATCATGATGCTGCTGTCGGTGAGTGAACACCCTGTGCTGAGTTGGCTGATGAACGACACGTTTCGCTCTTCAAAAGGTATGCCTGCCTTCTCGGCGATGCCTCGTGCGATATCTACTTCAGCCTCGTGTTTCTGTCCGTAACGGAAGCAGAGGGCACGGACTTCGTCGAAGTGTTTCTTTGCCCAAAAGAGACAGGTGGTGCTGTCCTGTCCACCTGAATATACTACTAAGGCTTTTCTGTGGTCGAGTATCATATTTCGTTTACTTTGAATACGTTATAGGATATATTTTCGTCATACACACTCACCCCTTCGTGACGCTTGATGTATTTGACGACTTGGGTGGTGAGTGGCAGTACGATGATTTCGTAGAGGGTCTTGGCTGACACCTGCAAGAGCATCATTTTGCCCAGTTCGGATGCGGGCATGAGTCCTCCGAATGCGAGGGGGAAGAAGATAAGGGAGTCGGCTCCTTCGCCTATGAGGGTGGAGGTGATGGCACGCAGGGAGAAGCGACGCTCGTGGTGGTGCAGTTTCATACGGCTCATGACCCATGCGTTGAGAAACGAGCCCACAAGGAAGGCGCTCAGGCTGGCAACGGCAATGCGTGGCGCGAGTCCAAAAACGAAGTCGAATGCCTCTTCGCCCTCCCAGAAGGGTGGAGCGGGGATGACAGAGGCGATGCCGCCCAATGCCACGACGAAGAAGTTCATGAGGAATCCCATCCAGATGATGAGTCGGGCTTTGCGGAAACCCCACACTTCGGCGATGCAGTCGTTGAGAATGTAAGAAACTGGGAAGACAATCACTCCTGCGGTGAGGGCAAATGGCCCGATTTGCAGGATTTTCGTGCCGAGCAGATTAGATGCTACGAGACACACACAAAATAGTATCCCCATCAACATGAAGGATACACTGACGGTACTGTTTTTGTTCATTATTCTTGTTTTTTACGAGGTTGAGCAAGCACTCGGATGTTAAAATCGGTGCAAAGGTACGGAATTTAATTGATAATTGATAATTGATAATTGATAATTAGCCATTCGGGGTGTGTTTCTGTGCCTAAAAGAGCCATAATTGCCTTTATTTTGAAGAAAAAGCAAGTCGGACAGCAAATAATTATCAATTATCAATTCTCAATTGTCAATTATTTATTACCTTTGCCAACATCTAACAAAAACTCTAAACGATTATATTATGAATGGCATTGGAAATGTGGAGATTGATGCGTTTGTCCTTTATACGGACGCAAAGACGACGTTGGTGACACTGAAACAGTTGAAGGACGAACCGCTCATCGGAAACATATACGTGTTGATGAATGGGAAGGAGTCGTGCCCGTATATGGGATGTGATGTGATCCGTGTGGAGGATTACCGCAGTTCTGCCACCATCAAGGAGATGGCAAAGAAGTTGAAGGCTCCTTTCGCTTTGTTATGTACGGCAAAGTCTTCCATCACGTTCGGTTATCAAGCCATCCAGCGTATGTGCTCGGTAGCGGAAAGTGTGGGCTCGGCTTCAGTGTATGCTGACCACTATGTGGTGAAGAACGGCGAGACGGTGAAGTGCCCCACGATGGACTTCTACTATGGTAGTGTGCGTGATGACTTTGATTTTGGCTCGGTGGTCATGTTCAGGGCTTCCACCCTGCGGAAGTATGTGGAGGAGTTCCCGAACACGAATTACAAGTACTCGGGCTTGTATGACCTGCAGTTGTTCTGTCTGCGCAGAAAGCGTCAGGCGGCGTTGTTCCATATTCGTGAGTATCTGTACACGGAGGAGGAACTGGACCTGCGCACGAGTGGCGAGAAGCAGTTTGACTATGTGAATCCCCGCAATCGGGAGGTGCAGAAGGAACGTGAACTGGCATGTACGAAGCACCTGAAGTTGATTGGCTCCTACATCGAGCCTGAGAGCATTGTGGATGTGTCGGTGGAACGCTATGACTTTGACCGAGAGGCATCGGTCATCATCCCTGTGAGGAATCGTGTGAAGACGATTGAGGATGCCATCAGGAGTGCCTTGTCGCAGCGCACCACGTTTGAGTTCAACGTGATGGTGGTGGACAACCTCTCGACAGATGGTACGACGGAGGTCATCCAGAAGTTGGCGGAGGAGGACACCCGCGTGGTGCATATCATCCCGAAACGTAACGACTTGGGCATAGGTGGTTGTTGGAGTCTTGCCTTCAACGATGCTCGATGCGGACGCTTTGCCATTCAGTTGGACAGCGATGACTTGTACAGCGGTACGGACACCTTGCAACGCATCGTGGACAAGTTCTACGAGGAACATTGTGCTATGGTGATTGGCTCGTACAGAATGTGCAACTTCCAGTTGGAAACGTTGCCTCCAGGATTGATTGATCACCGTGAATGGACTCCTGAGAATGGTCATAATAATGCTCTACGAATCAATGGTTTGGGTGCGCCTCGTGCATTCTTTACTCCATTGCTCAGAAAGATTGGAATGCCGAACACCTCCTATGGTGAGGACTATGCTGTAGGCTTGGCGTTCTGCCGTAAATATAAGATTGGAAGAATCTATGATGAACTGTATCTGTGCCGTCGTTGGGAGGGCAATAGTGATGCCTCGCTGACACCTGATCAGGTCAACCGCAACAACATCTACAAGGACAGTCTTCGTACGATGGAAATCATAGACCGTCGCCGATTGAACGACTATTGGCAGAGTGGTGTGACGGATGGTATGGCGAACAGTTTGTTTGAGAAGCAACTGCCGTTGTGGAAGGAAGCCAGTGAGCGATACGAGAAATTGGAGCAGGTGGTGACGGCTGAGATGGAAATCAATGGGTGCAAGTTGCTGGCGCAATACAACCCTGCCCGCATCGTTTCGACAGGTGCGAAGGTGGATGCGAAGACCATCAAGCAACGTCCTTGTTTCCTCTGCGAAGTGAATCGTCCTGCGGAACAAATCAGTAGCCCGATGTTGAAAAAGTATTACTTGCTGCTGAATCCCAACCCGATTCTTCCGAAGCACTTCACCATTCCTTTGCGACACCACCGCAAGCAGCGGATTCTCGAATATTATGAGGACATGATGGAGATCACCTCTCAGTTGAGCGAGATGTTTGTCTTCTACAACGGTCCTAAGTGTGGTGCAAGTGCGCCCGACCACATGCATTTCCAGGCAGGAAGTCGTGGTGTGGTGCCTTTGGAAAGAGATTGGAATGAACTCTACAAGCCCCATCTGTCCCGTATCTGGCCTATCAGCGAGGAGGAGTATATGGAGGCGGTGAATATGTATCTGGTGGCAGACAGCACGGGTGTGTTCAGTCTCCGCAATTACTTGTGTCCGGGTATTGTCATCATTACCCGTACACCACATGCCAACAAGGTTTTGTTCGAGAAGGTCTATCATGCACTTCCCATCGAGGAGGGTGATTATGAGCCCATGATGAATATTCTGGCATGGTCGCAATTGAGCACAACAGATGGCTATGAGCGTATCGTCAGCGTCATCATCCCTCGTACGAAGCACCGTCCGAATTGCTATTTCAAGGAAGGCGAAGGACAGGTGATGGTCAGTCCAGGCTCTTTGGATATGGGTGGTATGATTATCACACCTCGTAAGGAGGACTTCGACCAGATGAATGCAGAACTGGCGAAATCTATCATTCAGGAGTGTGGAATGACCCTCGATGCGGAGTTGAATATGGTGATGAATTTCAAGGGGGGGGGGTAAACTTTAAGAATCATTGAGATAGTGCTTTAAAACAAGCAATATGGGGCAAGAACGAGACGTGAAAGTCGGCATACTAAAAGCACGAAAAGTGTGTGTGGTTTTCCATTCGGCATATCTGCTGGATGGAAAGCCTTTTATGGGTGAATATTGTTTCACGCCACAGGCTGAGGAACGTCTGTTTGTGCCTGCCGAACAAGGTGCTTCCTTCACGTTGAAAGACGTGGTGATTGGCATTGGCTTCCATTGGGAACGCAGGGAGGAGCAGACATTTTGTGGGGCATTGCTGCTGAAGATGGAAGAAGGGCTGGTGAGTGCCGTGAATGTGGTGCCTGTGGAAACTTATCTGACCAGCGTCATCAGTAGTGAGATGAGTGCCAATGCCTCGCTGGAACTGTTGAAGGCACATGCCGTGATTTCACGCAGTTGGCTATTGGTTATGATGGACAACAGACAACAGACAACAGACAACGGACAACAGACAACGGACAACTGTCACGAGCAGTTGAGTGAGGACAGCATTATCCGTTGGTATGATAGTGAGGCGCATGTGGGGTTTGATGTGTGTGCCGATGACCATTGTCAACGCTATCAGGGTATTACCCGTCAGTCGAATCCGCAGGTGGTGGAAGCAATTGAGGCAACGCGTGGATTGGTGTTAACGTATGAAGGGAAGATTTGTGATGCTCGTTTCTCAAAGTGTTGTGGAGGTATGACGGAGGTGTTTGAGTCGTGTTGGGAGAATATCCGACATCCGTATCTGGTGGCAAAGGAAGACCCGTACTGCAATACGAAGGACAAGCGCATTCTCTCGCAGGTGTTGAACAATTACGACCAAGAGACTGTGGACTTTTATCGTTGGGAGGTTACTTATACGACCGATAAACTCTCTGAGTTGGTCAAACGCAAGTCGGGCATAGACTTCGGACGCATCCTTGACCTTGTGCCTATGGAACGTGGGGCTTCTGGACGTATCATCACCTTGAAAATCATTGGGGATAAGCGTACTCATACAGTAGGTAAGGAGTTGGAAATCAGGAAGTGGCTCAGTGAGTCACACTTGTATTCCTCTGCTTTCGAAGTGGAGAAAACTGCTGATGGCTTTACCCTGCATGGAAAAGGGTGGGGACATGGTGTAGGACTCTGCCAGATAGGGGCTGCTGTGATGGGTGATCAAGGCATCCCATACGATGAGATATTGACTTTCTATTATCCCCATGCTGAACTGACAAAGAAATGGTAAGACACAAATATAGCCCATGGATTTGGATTCCAAGTCTTTGTATTGCTGAGGAGATTCCTGCAGCAGTGGTGATGTTTGTGGCTTTGTTGATGTTTGTGCAGTTTGGTGCTGACGAGACAATGGCAGCACTATACAGCGGCTTGCTTTTTCTGCCGTGGGTGATGAAGAGTTATTTCCATAGCAAAGTGAGGAAGGCAGGGGCTTTCAAGCGGAACATTCATGTGGTGGAGTTGCTGATGTTCATCTGTCTGATGGGTATTGCGGTGTATATCACGGAGGAGAAAGTGAAGGACTGGTTGCTGTTCATCTTCCTGTTTGTTTTGTCATGTCTGTGTGCTTGGCATGAACTTTTGTCACGGATGTATTACAGCCGAATGCTCTATCCTCGTGAACAGCAATTGTTCGGCACGACGAAGATGCTCTCCTCACAGTTGACTTTGGTGGTCACATATGGTGTCTTGCTTATTGTGGCAGGTGGCTTCGAGGTGTTCTTCCGCAGTTATCAGAAGGCATGGGCAATGGAGAGTTCCTTGGTGGCAGGAGGCTTCCTTGTGTTCTTTGTGCTCAATTTTGTGGTGTTGCAGAATCCTCATGTGTTCAACCGTCATCGGCATGAGAGTCTGATGGGGGCAGTCAAGACAGAGTTGCATTCCTTGGCTCGATTCAAGGAGAAACCTCATGTGCTGGGTATGCTCATCAGCCTCTTCATTCTGTTGCTTCCTCAGGCATTGCTCTTCAACACCCGTGTGTTCTTCCTTTTGGCATCGACGGATGAAGGAGGTTTGGGCTGTTCTGTGCAGGAGGTGGGCTTTGCGCAGGGTACCATCGGTGTGCTGGCATTCTCGTTGGGTGTGGTGCTGGGACGTGCCTTGATGAAGAAACATGGTCAACGGGCAATGTTCTGGAATACAGCCGTGGTGCTGACTTTCTCACCTTTGTCCTATTGGCTGATGGCACGTGAACCTCAACCCGACGACTTGCTGCTGATTTGCTGTATGACGTTCTTTGCCCAACTATGCTTCGGCTTCGGACTCAACGTGTGCCGTCCTTTTATTATCTATATCTCCGAACAACGGTATCGCAACACCACCAACTACCTTTATGTGCCTTTGGTGGCAAGTCTGATGGTGGTGCCGATGGCTCTTTCTGGATGGCTCTGCACGGAGTTGGGCTACCCTACCTTTTTCCTCGTGTGTGCAGCCATTGCCCCTGTGGCATGGATTCTATTAGTTGTATGTAAAACAAAAAAAATATTATTGAATGATGAATAACAGACAACAGACAACAGACAACAGACAACGGACAACAAAACCCTGGGCTTGGGTGCCTTCTCTTTATTTGGGCGAGGCATTGCCCTTCTCGGCGGTGATGCTCATCTCCGTCATTATGTTCCAGGAACTGGGACTGACGGATGGACAAATCACACTCTATACGGGTTGGCTCGGACTGCCTTGGGTTATCAAACCCATTTGGAGTCCTATTATTGACAACCTCAAGACCAAGCGTTGGTGGATTGTGTCCATGCAATTCCTTATGGGCGTTGCGTTGGCACTTGTGGCATTCACCCTGCCTTTGGCGTTTTGGCTGCAAGGAACGCTAAGCGTCTTCATGCTCATCGCCTTTGCCAGTGCCACTCACGACATTTCTGCCGATGGTTTCTACATTATCGGATTGCCCGACAAGGAACAGGAATTGTATGTGGGTGTTCGCAACACCTTCTATCGTATCGGTATGGTCATCGGTCAGGGCGGATTAGTTCTTTTGGCTGGTTATATGCAAGATGGGCATTTCGGGGAAGCGATGCAGTCTGTGTCTGCATCTTGGATGGTGGTTTTCCTCATCCTTGGCATCCTGATGTTCCTCTTGGGTTTGTATCATGCCTTCATTCTGCCCAAGGTGGAGACTGTGGTGCATGACCGTTTCGACTTCATGGAGCAGATGCGTGAGTTTGGACGCACTTTGAAGGTTTTCATCACCAAGCCACATCTCATCTCAGCCCTCTGTTTCATTCTCCTGTTCCGTCTTCCTGAGGGACTCTTGACAAAGATTGTACCTCTCTTCCTCAAGCGTGGTGCCGAAGAGGGTGGTCTTGCTATGAGCGACGTGGATTTCGGACTCATCTACGGCACTTTGGGTGTCATTGGCTTGCTGCTTGGTGGCATCGTCGGTGGATGGGCTGTGTCGAAATGGGGCTTGAAGAAGTGCCTCTGGCCTCTTGTGCTCTGCATTACCTTGCCCGACATCGTTTATGTTTATCTCAGTTATTTCCCCACCGATAACCTGTGGCTCATCGGCTCCTGTGTCTGCATTGAGCAGATTGGCTATGGTCTTGGCTTTGCGGCATATACCCTCTACCTCGTCACCTTCTCTCGTGGCGAACGCTCCACAGCCGTCTTCTCTATCTGTACAGCAGGTCAGTATCTTGGTGGTGTGATGCTCCCTGGCATGGTTTCTGGTTTGATTTCCGAGAATATCGGCTACCAAAACTTCTTCTGGCTAGTCATGGCATTCTGCTTAGTGACCTTCGCCGTGACTGCTTGTGTGAAGATTGTTGACCACAAGGAGTGACCCCGAATAGACACAAGAAAAAGAGCCGCGACTATTAAGCCGTGGCTCTTTTCGTATGATCTATGTGTACCGATTAGATACCCAGTGCATTCTTTGCAGCACCTGCGGCGTTGTCGATAGCCTTACCTGCTTCCTTCTTGCCTGATTCAACAGCGCTGTTAGCAGCGTTTGTGGCAGCATTAGCGGCATTGTTGGCAGCGTCAGTAGCAGCGTTGGCAGCGTCGGTTGCAGCACCAACCACAGCGTCCTTAGCGTCTCCAGCCAGAGCGGCAGCATCTACTGGGATAGCCTTCACAGCAGTTACGATGTTGTTCAGAGTCTCATTGCCAGCAGTGAACTGAGCAATCTTCTCCTCGTTCTCGCTGATGAACTGCTGAAGCTTAGCGATGTATGCACTTGCTTCTGCCAGTTTGCCGTCAGCCTGAAGTTTAGCAATGTAAGCCTGAGCCTTTTCCAAGAGAGTCTGAGCCTGCTCAGCGTCGTTGTCAGCAAGAGCAGCAGAGAGGGCAGTGATGGTAGCGTCCACGTCAGCCTCTGGAGCCTCAGCTACAACAGAGTCAGCTGCGATAGAATCCGTGTTGTCACCACCTTGTGCGGTACCGTTACATGCAGAGAATGTGATGGCTGCAACAGCCATGATTGCATAGAAAATCTTTTTCATTTTGCTTTTAGTTTTTAAGAGTTAAACAATTATTTTACTAAACCGGGGCAAAGATAACGAGTTTTTTACTAACTTTGCAACTTGAAACGAAAATTTGCGTTAATGAAAACATTTTTAACACATATTCTGCTCTTTTGTGGTATCCTCATGGCAATTTCATGTGGAGAAGACCGAACTTATGAGTATGAGGAGAAGACTCAGCACAACAAATGGATACATGACATGATGCTCGAACATTATCTTTGGGCGGATTCCATTGTCAATTATGATCCAGATTGGAAGAGCTTTTTCTCCAAACCATCCGATTTCCTCGCATTGTTGGCAAAGCAGAGCAAACAAGACGACAAGTGGTCTTATGTTCAGGTGGACACGTTGGGCGAAGATCCCCATCAACGTGGCTTTTTCAATCACGTTGAGTCTTATGGCATCGACTTCAAGCTGATGACCGACCCCACAGGACAGACCACCAAACAGGTGCTGCGTGTGCTCACGGTCTATCCTAATAGCCCCGCTGAACGTGCAGGACTCCTTCGCAACGATTTTATCTGCTTGTATAATGGAATTAAATTCACCAACAACAACCTCTCCAAGTTGCAGAAAGGTGTGGCGAGGGAGCTGGAGGTTTGCCATATTGCGGAGAATGAAGAAGACCATAGCCTCTATTGGAAAGATACGGTGATGGTTTCGCTACCTGCTTCTGAATATGTTGAGGACGAGGCGTTCCCCATCAATCAAATCATCAAAGCAGACGACCTCCTTGTGGGCTATCTCCTTTGTACCCGTCTGACTGAAGGACCCGTTGAGGAGCACGTGGACTACCATACCCGCTACCGTCAGTCGCTCGATGCCATCATGGCGAAAATGAAGAGTGCGGGTGTCACCGAGATGGTGCTCGATCTCCGACTCTGCAACTACGGCACCATCGACATGGCAGAGCGCCTTGCCAGTTATGTGGTCAGTCCTCATGCCTTGGGCAGCACCTTTGTTAAGACCATCTGGAACGACGCGCATTCCTCCCAGAACAAGACCTATCCCTACGACACCTCCGTCTCTAATCTCGGACTCCACCGTCTCTATATCCTCACGGGTACTTACACACAGGGTGCTGCTGAGTGGCTCATCCATGCCCTGCAGCACTCCATGGGCGAAGATAACGTCATCCTCATTGGCACTTCCACCAAGGGCCAGAACGTGATGACCAGCGAGGTGGGGCGTGACTTCTATGTGCGTCTCAATCCCGTTGTGGCGTATGTGGCTGATGGTGCGGGTAACTACGAATATGGCTCCATCTCGCCCACCATCGAGTTGGATGAACTTTCCGCTCTCGAACTCTACGACTACGGTGATCCTGACGAAGTCCTCCTCAACACCGCTCTTCGCCATGCATTAGGCTTAATCAGTCAAAATGACAGCGATTTAGAAGAAAATTCGGACAAAACGGCAGAAGAGTAGGGCGTGGAACATGAGTTGCAATGTGGCTCATACAGAAATATGAACTAAAAACATTGCAACTATGAACAACTATCAGAACAATCAGAATCAGCAGCCGACAGGCAAGGAAGTGTTGGAACGCTATGCCACCAATCTCGTAGAGCGTGCCAAGAACGGCAAACTCGACCCTGTCATCGGTCGTGACGATGAGATTCGCCGAATCCTTCAGATTCTCAGTCGTCGTACTAAGAATAACCCTATCCTCATCGGTGAGCCAGGTACGGGTAAGACCGCCATTGTCGAAGGCCTTGCACGACGTATCGTGCGTGGCGATGTGCCCGAAAACCTGAAGGAAAAACAGCTCTACTCCCTCGATATGGGTGCCCTCATCGCAGGTGCCAAGTATCAGGGCGAGTTTGAGGAGCGACTCAAAGCCGTAGTCAAAGCGGTGGTGGAGAGTCAGGGACAGATTATCCTCTTTATCGATGAAATCCACACGCTGGTGGGTGCAGGTCAGACAAGTGGTGCGATGGATGCTGCTAACATTCTCAAACCTGCTTTGGCTCGTGGTGAACTCCGCTCCATCGGTGCCACCACCCTCGACGAGTACCAGAAATACTTTGAGAAAGACAAGGCGCTCGAACGCCGTTTCCAGACGGTTATGGTCGATGAACCCGATGTGCCGTCCTCCATCTCCATCCTGCGTGGCTTGAAGGAACGCTACGAGAACCACCACAAGGTGCGTATTAAGGATGAGGCGATTATTGCTGCCGTTGAACTCAGCAACCGTTACATCACCGACCGTTTTCTTCCCGACAAGGCCATCGACCTGATGGATGAGGCTGCCGCCAAACTCCGTATGGAGCGTGACTCCGTGCCTGAAGAGATTGACGAACTCAGTCGTCGGCTCAAGCAGTTGGAGATTGAACGTGAAGCCATCAAACGTGAAGGTGACAAGGAGAAACTCGCTGAACTCAACAAGATTATCGACACGCTCCGTGCCGATGAGCAGAAGCAGCGCGCCAAGTGGGAAGGCGAGAAAGCCCTCTTGAATCAGATTCAGAGTGACAAACAGCAGATTGAACAACTCAAGTTCGAGGCGGACAAGGCTGAACGTGAAGGCAACTATGGACGTGTGGCAGAAATTCGCTATGGAAAACTTCAGCACTTTGAGGAGGACATCAA
>JBGUGM010000098.1:0-31131 GCA_045111535.1 Bacteroidaceae bacterium | reverse complement strand
GCCCTGTTCGACGCCATCAATTACTTCTGTGCGAATGGTCGCCGCGTGATGGTGCCCAACCTCGGCTCCTTCGCCCCCGTGACCCGTTGCAAGGTGACCCGTAACGAAGCCGATTGTGACACCCGCACCATCAAGAAGCATGGACGTGTGCTCCGCTTCTGGCCATCAGGCGCGGTGGGTGCATCAGGCAGCGGTGCCAACATCACCCTGAAGGAGGCTGTGGCGCTCTCCAACATGGCTTGCGGTGCCATGGACGGTGTGGATGCCAACAACAACACCTACCTCGTGAACTCCGAGGGCAAGTACCTGGTTGCTCAGATCAATGCAGAAGGAGCCTACAAACGCTTCAAGAAGAACGGTGATGTGTACGAACTCGTGAATGGCTCGGGCACAGGCAGCAAGAAAGGTGCTGACGAGGTGTCTGTGGTGGGTAGCCTCACCGATGCAGACGATGGTGTTTTCACCGTAGGCAGCATCCAGTACACCCTCAACTCAGGCGCCCTCATCCCTGAAGCCAACGTGTACGGAAGCCTCGTGCCAGCGTGATTCAACGCCCTGCATACCATTCTCGTTTAGTTGTTCATACGTTTTGTAATGAGAAGGAGAGCCGTAGTGATACGACTCTCCTTTGTTGTGGTTAAAAGGTTAATAAGTTAATTGGTTAATCAGACATTCTGCAAGCAAAAAATGTTGTGGAAATGCCTTATTTTTTTTGCTGAAACTGAAAAAAAAAGGTTGAAATTGTTTGTTTGTTCCGAAAAAGTTGTACATTTGCCCCCTAACATGAAATACGACACGCTGATTTCGCGAAAGTAATAACAATCAAAAACCGTATAGAATATGGACAACACAATGAACTCACACAAACAACCGGCAAGACAAAGTGTTTTGACATGGTTGGCGGGGACAATGCTCGTCATGGTGGCGTGGCTCGTTCCGCAAGGCGTATGGGCTGCCAACGGAGAGTTTGACACTCCGGCGCAGGCAATTTCTTGGTATTCGAAGGGACCAGGGTGCATTCACATGAAGATTCTGGCTTTCGAGAAGGATGCTAACCGTACGTTTGACCACGCGACCTTCTACATGAAGGACAGCCAGGGGAACAAGACGAATTTCTTCTATTTCCACGAGAGTGATTCTTACAGTGGAGATAAGGCGTATATTCAGGGTAAGTTCAAGAACCTGCTGGGTGACGAGTCGCTGATCTACTTGACGAATGACACGTACTGGAGGCCTTACTGCATCATCAGGGGAGGCGACGAACAGCAGCATGACTTCACGCGCACGTCCACCAGTGTCAATGCCTATGTGGAGGTGGACTGGTATTATCCTACCCGTTTTGCGGGTCAGAAGATGACGCTGGGCGTTGAGGCTCAGATATATCATCGGGATAACAAGCAGACGGATGATTACAAGAAGGAGTTGGGCTCGATTGAGTTTGACGACATCATGCTCGAGGCTTACGATGCCGTGCCGGGCACGGATGAGGAGAATGCCAGCGTGCTGAGCATTCCGGTGGTGAGTGACCATGTGATGAATTGGGTGGAGGCGAAGTATCAGGATGCGAGTGGCGCATGGAAGACGATGGCTCGCCAGCAGTTGGAGAAGAATTCCTATTCGGCGTTTGTGATCCTGCCTGCCACGGAGCCGCACTCGAATGTGACCATCACGGCTGAGGTGGTGGCTGCCTCTATTGAGGACAGCAACCTGCCTGACAAGAGTTGGCCTGCGTCGCTGAAGGGCACCCTGACGAAGGTGATTGACAAGGTGGGCATGGTGCATGGCCCGAAGTACCTGACTTCGGAGGTGGACAGCGCGGGTGCTGTGGTGCTGAAGTGGCAGGTGTCGGACAAGGATATGGATGACCTGCTGGAGGGTGATGTGTTTGACGTGCAGCGCTCGCTGACAGGTAAGGAGGAGGACTTCGTGAGCCTGGAGGGGAGTGTGCCGTATGAGAAGGACAGCACGAACTATATGTTCATCGACTCTACGCTGGTGGATGCGCTGACTGCGGAGCAGATTGACGCGAAGATTGGCATTCCGCTGGTGCGCTACCGTGTGGCACGTGCTGCGCTTCAGGAGTTGTGGGGCACTGCCAGGAATACGGCTCTGGCTTATACGCAGCCGCAGTTCGCCACGTTGTCGCTGCTGGCGCCGACGGGGGCTGAGGCGACATGGAAGGATAAGGAGGAGAGCAAGATACAGGTGACGTGGAAGTATCAGCGCAACACGGACAATGTCTTCTATGTGTGGGATAAGCGTGCGGAGATGCGTGTGGAGGTGCTGATGTACAACCGTGCCGGTCAGCGGGTGGACAGTACTGCCCGTGTGTTGTCGGATGCTGAGCGGAAGGCGAAGAAGGTGGAACTGACTTTGCCGCGCTCGTGTGTGAAGTATGAGATTGCGCTGGTGGTGGATGGCAAGACGTCGCCGATTGGCAAGGGTGAGGGTGATATTTTCGTGGTGCTGAACAGCAAGGCTGACATGGATGCCTTCATCCAGCGTGTGAACAGCGGCGAGACAAAACTGAATGCGGTGATGACGCATGATATAGACATGGGGTATTCAGAGGTGAAATACAACGTGGACAATTCATACATCATGGTTGGCTTCAATAGGGACAAGCCTTATGCGGGCAATTTCAACGGTAATGGATATACGTTGAAGATGAATTGCCACAATCATGCCAGCAGTTACGCTGCTTTGGAGCGCATGGCTCCTTTCAGGCATGCGGGAGAAGGGGCTGTCATTACCAACCTGACCACAACAGGTGAGATCTATTCGTTGTACAAGTTCGTTGGTGGTATTGTCGGCAGTGCTGAGGATGGAGGACTGTATATCGAGAATTGTATAGCCGATCTCAAGATCACACAGCACATCTATTATAAGGACGGTACTTCTGCCGGATTGCTGGGTGTGTGTGACAAGAAGAACAGCAACACTTCCGTGTACATCTCCAACTGCTTGGTCAAATGCGCTTTCGACAGCAGTCAGGCAGGTGGCATGAGTGGTGTGGTGGGCTACCGTGATGCATCGACCTTTGTGATGCTGAGCAACACCTATTTCAATCCTGCGTCGTTTACGGGTGTGTACAATCATCCTGCCAATGCCACCTTTATGCGAAATGGCGGAAATCCTCAGTATGGAGTCATACAGGATTGCACCTATTCCAAGACTTACGGCGAGGTGCAGGGTACGTATTCGGAAACGGCTCCTGAGAATGACTGCTGGAAGGATGGCAAGCCTGTGATGAAGAAACTGGGTTTCTCGGATGCTGTGCATGATGGCACTTATCGTGTGAAGACGCCTGAAGACCAGTTCTATTTCCAGAGCACGGGTAAGGTTGACCCGACGTCGTTGGAGGCTGACACGCTGCAGAGTTCGGTGCTGCTGAAGTGGCAGAAGACAGAGGGAAATGTCGATTTCTTCGAGGTGTGGCGCCTGAAGGATTATCCTGGCGAGAAGTGGGAAATCATTGCCACCCAACTCAGCGACTTGGAGTATGAGGACAAGAAGGTTTCGCCTGTGTTTGACTATTACTATAAGGTTTGTTCCATCAACGACTGTGAGGGTACGGATTCGACCTTCACGGCTGAGGTGCTCGGCAGTTGTGTGAAGACCGGTACGGTGGAGGGTTATGTGCGCTTTGCCGATGGAACAGGTATTCCGAACATCCGCGTGGAGGCTTCGCAGGCGGGTGAAGGTGCGAGCGCTGACCCAAGTCTGGGCGGCTTCTGCATCACTGACGAGAATGGCTTCTACCGCATTGAGGGTCTGAAGTACTGGGGCAATCAGAAGGGTTCCTATCATCTGAATGTGTCGGGTGTGGCATCTCCAGACCTTGCCGAAAACTGCAGGTATGGAATCCCTGTGACTTTCGACCATAGTTCGAACTACGAGAGGGGCTATACGTTCACGGTGACCAACGGCGTGAAGTTCTCGGGTCTGGTGATGTATCACGGCACGAGCATTCCGGTGCATGGTGCCCGCTTCATGGTGGATAACCGTGAGGTGCGCACTGCCGCAGGTCCTGTGGAGAGTGACTTCGAGGGTAAGTTCTCCTTCTGGATGACGAAGGGTGTGCACACCATTCAGGCGGTGATGGATGGTCACGATTTCTATAAGGGTGGCTACTACTACGAGAACAACAAGAAGGACAACATTGACTTCCAGACTAATCTGGCTCAGGTTTACTTCTACGACGACACGAAGGTGAAACTGATTGGTCGTGTGGTAGGTGGTAAGAAGCAGGGTGACCTGCCTCTGGGCAATTCGCTCTCGACGAACAACCTGGGTGACAACCTGAAGATGGTGTTTGCGCTGGAAGGCGACAATGCTTCCTGGCTGGTGTTTGACAACCAGCACCGTTCCATCATCGAGCGTGACACGATTTATGAACATAAGAAGTACAGTACACTGGACAAGAACAAGTATTCAACCCGTGTGCACACCACACGCCACCGCATGGAGGTGTGGCCCGACACGCTGACGGGTGAGTACTACGTGGAACTGCCTCCTGTGAGATGGAAGATTCAGCAGATCACGGCTGACGGCTATGCCACCTTGTTCCAGGAGGGCAAGACCAGCGATGTGATTGACCTGACGGATTCGCTGGTGGAGCACACCGACGTGCTGAAGGGTTCATGGAGAACCCGCGCGAATGAGGACATCAGCGAGGTGTCGGTGACCTATAACGCACGGTACAGCCGCATCTACCGCAGTCCTGTGATTCTGGAGCGCAAGCAGGTGGGCTATGACAAGTTTGACTACTTCGGTGAGAAGAGTTTCGCCATGCGCACGCTGACGGGTGAGAAGCACCAGATTGACATTGCTTATCCTGTGACGACTGTGGATGAGAAGACGAAGAAGACGGTGACGAAGACGAAGTACACCTTCGATTATCCTGTGTTCAGCACTGACAGGGGCTATGGCATCAAACTGTCTGCTGTGGAGCGTTACTATTATAATAATAATGTGCAGAGCGACACCGTGGAGGTGGTGAAACTGAATGGCGGTTTCGTGACCATCCGCAACGGATTCATGAGCGGCACGCAGCGTGACACCCTCACGCTCGACTCTTTGGGTGAGGGCAACTACGTCTTGAGGGCTGCCCAGCGACCCTACCTGGCAACGGGCAAGGATGCCCTCTACACGGTCACCTTCTCGATGGAGCGTGATAGCGTGACAATTGAGGGTGAGCCACTGAAGGGCTATGTGTTCAGCCAGTATGCGAAGCCTGGTGCCAAGGATGTCATCAGCGTGAACACGCCTGTGCTGGTGGACATCTTGCGTGACCCACCAGGTGGTGGCTCTTCTGCGAAACTGTCGAAGGGTTCGACCCTGAAACTGGCTTATCAGATGGATATGGCTTGGAAGGGTGGTCTCAGCATCGGCATCAATGCGGGTATAGGTCAGGATTTCTATACTGGTTTTGGAGGTATCGGTTTCGAATATGGTCAGATTGGACATGCTGCGGGCGTATTCAACACCAGTATCGATATCGTCTTCTCTGGTACGGGTCAACGTGCTTTCGCCTACACGATGACTGCTGCTGAGGACATCTCAACCGATGCAGGAAGTACGATGGTGGGTGCTGAGGCTGACCTCTACATGGGTATGGAGACGAACATGTTTGTACGTCCTTCGGTTGCCATCCAAGCCATCAACGACTCGGTGTTCCGGGTGAATGGCGGCGCTTTGGCTGCTGGCAGGATGGTGGAGATTGCCCGTGGTTATGGTGAGAAGGGTGACACGCTCCACCTGGTGCGCACGGAGGTGCTGGGTTATGGCCAGACGGTTCAGTCCACCTTTGTACACTCGCAGCAGTACATCGTGAAGCAGTTGATTCCTGGTCTTGCCAAGCAGTGCGAGGACTTGATGTTCACGGGTACGCCGGAGGAGGCTCAGGCGTTGGCTAATGCGCTGAATGAGCGTGTCTATCTGTCGCTCATCAAGGACCAGAAGAGTGACCGCTTTGCGACCCTGAACATGGACGAGAAGGGCAACTATGTATATAACACGACGAACAAGAGCCATCAGCATGGTGACCAGTCGAAGATGAACTACATCATTGTGCTGCCTAACGGAGATGACGGCAGTACGGAGGAGGACAAGGTGAAGGACTACTGCAGCACGATGGGTGATTGGATCAACATGATTGCCCGCAACGAGAGGGAGAAGATGGAGGCAAGCAACAAAATGAAGAACTTTGAGATGGACGGTGGCGGTTCGGTAAGTTACAGCGAGGACTTCTCCACCGAGTATTCCAACACGACTTCATACAACTGGCTGCTGACCGACTTTACGCATAATTACTTTGCAAATCCTGACCCTGACAAGGATGCCTATGGACACAATGAGAGGGCACAGTTTGCTATGGCTGAAATGATGACGATACTGGGTAATACGGCTGGTAAGTTCTTTGCTGGTATATTCAACACGGTGAAGGCAACCAAGGGCTTGAGGACGGCTGGAAAGACTACCGCACAAATTGAGAACACCCAGGATAATCCTCTGACCATGAAGGAAATCAGTTTCGTTGGCATCAAGTGGAATTTCAGCCTTACCCCTGTGGCTTCTTTTGCTGTGACTCCGAAGAACAATGAGACGACGAAGTATAACCGCAAGGAGAGTTTCACCATCAAGATGGACAAGAAGTCGCATCTGGACTTCGATGTGTACTATGCAACAGTCATCGATTCCCGTAAGGACACGGAGGTGGATAGCCGTACGGATGTGTTTGTGGAGGAGAACTTCCTGAACAACGTGGACTACATGGAGTACTTCCTGGACCGTGACGTGGGTGCCCGTGACATTGTGCACGATATGGTGAAACCTCGCGGCTTCATCTACCGCACTCGTGGTGGTGCCACGGTGCGTCCTTGGGAGGATGAGCGCAGGACGATATTCTATCAGACAGGTGCCGTGCTGGATGAGCGCACGAAGAAGATTGAGAATCCTGTCATCAAGATGGACAAGCAGAGCATCAGTGGTGTGCCAACCGGTGAACCAGCCCGCTTCAAACTCTACATGACGAATGAGAGTGAGTTGCCAGAGGCTATTGGCGGTGGATTGATGTACTTCACGCTCTATCAGGACAGCAAGAAGAACCCGTTGGGTGCAAGAATGCTGGTGGATGGCCTGCCATTGTCTTCTGCAGGCATCACGGTAAAGGTGACGCCAGGAGAGGTGACGGAGAAGACACTGGAGGTGTATGCCGGTGATGGCTTCGACTATGAGGACCTGGTGCTGGGTCTTATCTCGCAGGGTGACGTGCAGTGTGTGCAGGAGGTGGCATTCTCTGTTCACTTCCAGCGCAGTGCAGGAAACTTAGAGATTGTTTCGCCGGGTGACAAGTGGATCATGAACACGGATGCACCTTTCGACAGGCAGCGTGGTTGGTACATGCCTATCATCATCAGTGGCTTCGACAAGAACCAGAAGAACTTTGACCATATCGAGTTCCAGTATAAGGAGAGCACACGTGGTGACGACTACTGGACGAACCTCTGTGCCTTCTATGCCGACTCTGCACTCTACAAGCAGGCTACGGGCGTCCATGAGATGATTCCTGAGAACGGCAACATCGTGACGAAGTTCTATGGCGAGGGTACGGTGATGGAGAAGGCGTATGACCTGAGGGCACGCCTGTTCTGCCGCAACGGCAACAGTTTCATCACGAACGATTCGAAGGTGCTGACGGGTGTGAAGGACACGCGCCGTCCACAACTCTTCGGCATTCCTGAGCCTATCGATGGCATCATCGGAGCAGGGGAGAACATCATCTTCAATTTCTCCGAGGCGATAGAGCACAACTATCTGCAACAGGCCACGAACTTTGAGGTGATGGGCGAGACGAATGAGACTGCCATCAGCGAGGAGCCTTCGTTGGTGTTCTATGGCGATGGCTATGCGGAGACAGATGCAAGGCGTAACTTTGCCAACAAGAACATGACCATCGACTTGATGGTACGTCCTGACTCAGCAGGTGTAAACATGCCGCTCTTCTCACACGGAACGGATGGACACCGTCTGCAGTTGTGGCTGACGAGTGAGTGGAAACTGAAGGCTGTGATTGACAGCATCTCATTCGAGAGTAAATGCGCTATCAGGGAGGGCTCGCTGGAGCAGGTGGCACTGATTCTGGACAATGACCACCAGCAGGCGTTCCTCTATAATGACTCTATCATCGGACAATATGACAACATCACATATAGTGGTTATGGTCCGCTCATCTTCGGTGCCACCAACGAGGTGGACACGGGTGACCGCCAGCATTACAGAGGACGTATGCTCGAAGCACGTCTGTGGAACCGCACGATGACCAAGGCGCTGCTCGCGACCTACGGCAAGTGCCGGTTGACGGGCTATGAGATGGGTCTGGCAGACTACTACCCGATGAATGACGGTGAGTTCAGTTATGCAGTGGATGTGGCACAGGGTGCGAACGCTGAACTGCATGGAGCCGGTTGGGCTTTGCCACGGGGCATGGCACTGCATCTGGACTTCGACGAGCAGAAGGATGTGAAGGGCATGAAGTTGAAGAAGCAAATGATGCAACGCAGTGAGGAGCAGGACTACACGCTGATGTTCTGGTTCCAGACGAACAATACAGGACAGGGTGCTTTGGTGAGCAACGGTTCGGGCAAAAAGACTGACGACGATGCGAAGAACAAGTTCTACATCGGCTTCGAGTCTGGACAACTGATGTACCGCACGAACGGTAGAGAGGTGCTGCTGGGCAAGGAGTGGGCTGATGACGATTGGCATCATTTCGCCCTGACAGTGGACCGCTCGCACAAGGTGGCGAACATCTATGTGGATCAGGAGTTGCATTCGTCTATCTCTACCGACACGCTGGGCGGCATGATGGGTGATGACTTCTATGTGGGTAACATGGTATGGCACGATGCAGGAGCGAATATCGGCGTATTGCATAGCCAGAATGCCCTGACGGGTTACATCGACGAACTGTGCCTCTTTGCTCAGGCTTTGCCAAAGTCGCTGCTGGAACGTTACAGCACGAAGAGCCCAAGCGGAAGGGAGAAGGGATTGCTCGTCTATATGGGCTTCAATCGTCAGGAGAAGCAGGAGAACAACCAGATGGCACTCCGTCCTGACCCGCTGAGCCAAGTCGTTCACTTTGACATGGAGGGTAAGCCAACGGAGCAACGTGACACGTTGTTTGTGGATAAACTTGATTATGTGTTGAGTCACATTGACCCGGATCATGGTGCTCCAGTGCAGGCAAGCATGGAGTTGCGCACCCTGAACTTCAGTTTCGTGGGACGCAACAACCAGTTGCTGGTGAACATTGACGAGCCTGACGCACGCATCAACAAGCGTAACCTCTACGTGACAGTGACGGACATTCCTGACATGAATGGTAACTATATGGCATCACCTGCCACGATGGAGTTCTTCGTTGACCGCAACCCGCTGCGTTGGGAGCGGAAGAGTTGGTCGGAAGAGATCAGTGAGTTCAGACAGGATGATGACTACGTCTTCGAGGTGAAGGTGGTGAACAACAGCGGTTCTGCACACACTTACACGGTGGATAACCTGCCACGCTGGCTCACGGTGAGCAAGCAGACGGATGTCATTGACCCGTTGGCAGAGCATACGCTGATGTTCTCTGTGAGTGCTGACCTGAATGTTGGCACCTACGATGAGATTATCTACCTGAAGGATGAGAACGGACTGGCAGAGCCACTGGCACTGAGCATCCGCAAGAATGGCAATACGCCTGGATGGTATGCGGATGAGAGTATGAGGCACTTCTCCATGAATGTCGTGGCGCAAGTCCGTATCGGCGATGTCCTTGTGACTGATCCGCAGGATATTGTGGGTGCCTTCGATAGTCAGGGTCAATGCCTGGGCGTGACTTATGTGAGTTACAATCCGAACACATCGCAGAGTCAACTCTTCATGACCCTCTTCGACAGCGAGGCTTCTACTGAAAAGCCGATGACCTTCAAGTTGTGGCATCATGAGACAGGTCAGATTCTGTGGCTGAACACTGACCCAGAGGTGAAGTTCAATGCCGGTCAGGTGGTGGGCGCAGTGGACAATCCTGTTGTCATGACTGCTGGCTCGCTCTACTATCAGCAACTGTACCTCGTGCCAGGATGGAACTGGATTTCGTTCAACGTGGAGAATTCATCCTTCCGTAACCCGAAGGAGTTGCTTGACCAATATGTATGGAATGACAACGACATCCTGACGGATGACACGGAAGACTTCACCTTCATCTATAACGCGAAGTTGGGCAAGTGGCTCACCAACAAGGGAGAGGAGGCGACCAACATGAGAATCACGACGGAGCGTAGTTACCGCGTCTATGTGCAGTATTACAACACCATCGAGATTCCTGGTTATCCGCTGAAGGATAAGAGCCAGTGCACCATCCCTGTGAAGCATGGCTGGAACAACATTGGTTACACACCGATGGTGAACCTGCCTGTCGCTACTGCCATGGCTGACTATGCAGGCATCGCTGAGAACCGTGATGTGGTGAAGAGCCGCGACCAGTTCGCTGTTTACACGAAACCTGCCGTTGGTGGTGGCTACTGGTCTGGTTCTTTGCAATACCTGAAGCCTGGTGAGGGCTATATGCTCTACCGCAATGCCGAGGGTGAAGCGTCGTTCCACTATCCATACTATGAGCCGGGCAAAATCTTCTTCGAGAGCACTGTGGCACAGTCACCGATGCGTAAGGTGGAATATGCCCACAACATGTCGATGGCTGCCAGTGTCGAAGGTATTGAACTGGAAGAGGGTGACCGCCTGTTGGCACTCTGTGGTGGAGAAATACGTGGCGAGGCTGTGGAAATCGATGATGTCTATTACCTCAGCATCGATGGTGAGGAGAAGGCACCACTCTCGTTTGCTATCCAGCGCGGCGATGATATCATTGCCACGACTGCCGCCATCATGAACTATGAGAGCAATGCCGTGAGCGGTTCACCGATGGAGCCTACGGTCATCAACTTCGTCTATGGCGAGGGACCACAGGATGATGTATGGTACACCCTCTCGGGCATCAAGTTGCCAAGCAAGCCACAGAGCAAGGGTGTGTACATCCACAATGGACAGCGAGTGGTGATTCAGTAAGTGTGAAACCCAATAATTAAATAGATTGAACGATGAAATATAAGATTTTAATGATAGCGATGGCAGCCCTCACCTTGTGGGGCTGCTCATCAAGCGACGACGAAGGTAACGAAGGTGGTGGTGCTGCCACCTTCCAAGCCAGTTCAAGACCCAACTGGATGGTGGATATGTTTGACAATCAAGAGGCACCTCAGTGGACATCTCCTGACCCTGCGATGTATGAGAACAAGATGATTGTCTTGATGCGCCTGCAAGACGAACTGGTGCCTTACTCGACAGACGACGACCAGTTGGCTGTGTTCGTGGGTGACGAGTGCCGTGCCTTCTCTCGGCGTTCTGGTACTGATCAGGAAGTGTACTTCGTGATTAACCTTCACGGCAACAACACGAACGTGTCTGAGTTCTTCACGATGAAGTACTATAGCGGAGGACTTCATCAACTCTTCACGGTGTCGGGAATGGAGAGATTCCTCAATGAGGTGAATGTTGGACTTGACAGAGAATTTGCACCTATGTTGATGAATGGCTCCACGAAATATCCCGTGAAGACCAAGGTGACTCTGAATCCGACAAATCCTGATAAACTGGAATCGATGGTGAGTGAGAATGACCGTGTGGCAGTATTCGTGGGTGACGAGTGCCGTGGGGTGGGGAGATTAGGTGAAACCTTTACGGTCTTTTCTTTCAGTAACGAAGAAAAAGGACAACTGCGTTACTATAACCAGAAGCAGGAAGGCATCTTCACCGTTATACAGCCTATCACCCTCAAAGGCGAGGACATCACCTGTGCTATACAACTTTGATAAAAACGTTGAATTATGAAGTATAAATTGTGTATGATACTGGCGGCAGGATTGCTGATGGCATGTTCGTCGGATGATGACATCACAACACCGAAGGAAGAGAAGCCAGTGGTGAACACCGAACTCCGCCCCATCTACGTGGAAGTCAGCGAACGTCCTATGGTTATTGATGGTCAAGAGGCAAAGGAACGTGGAATGGAAACACGTGCAACGGAAACCACAACTGGAAGTCTTACGGGTTTTGGTATGCATGGTGTGTATGGCGGCTCTATTAATAATTATAGTGCTTCCAAAAGTGATGAAACGTGGACTGTGGCTCCAGATATAGGTATATGGCCTTCTGATAAAAGTGTTCCAGTGTCATTCTATGCCCATACTCACGGATCATTTCAGGTTAACAGTGGAAACCCTTATGTCAATTTCACTGTTCCAGAGGATGCCTTTAACCAATTTGATCTGTTGGTGGCAAAAGCAAATGTATCATGGAACGACCATAGTGGCACAGTGCCTCTTACTTTCGACCACGCTTGTGCAGCCGTTGCTTTCAATATACAAAAGAAAAGTGAGTTAGGAGAAAAACTTACCGTACACTCTGTTGTGCTGAAAAAAGTGTATAAGAATGGAAAGTATAACTATAGTACAGGTTGGTATGATGTGAAAACTCAGACAGACTTTACTATGACTAATGGTGACATCGAAGTTACCACAGACCTTCAGGCATTGCCTGCCAACGACCTTTTCTTAATTCCGCAGACATGCCCTGCAGATACTGAACTGGATATAACTTATACCTATTCAGGACAGACGAAATCTATAGAGCCCATCTCCCTTGCGGGGATTACTTGGGAAGCGGGTTATAGATATACCTACAATATTGTACTTGGAACAGGTCTCATCAAATAAAAGGAAAGAAGTATGAAAAAGACCTATCAAAAGCCTTCTATGGACATCCTTTATGTTGCTCCATGCAATATGCTTCAATACAGTGTGAGAAGTTTTAAAGATGGAGGTACGATATTTGTTGGAGATATCCCTGCCTCTCCACATTCTCGTGATGACGATTGGGACGACAACATTGATTTCTTGATGTTGATGTCCTTATTCAAGAAATAAGGTTGTGTTTTGGGAATCTCCCCCGCAGACCTTGTGGAATCTGTTAGCGATAGATATGATAGGTTCCGCCATCGCTTTGGGCATATTTGCAGAGTAGGGTTTGGATGTATTCTGCATTCTCCCTGACACGCTGTTCGTTGCCGTCATAGCCATTGATGAGGACGACTAAGTGCGTGGTATCAAGAGTCATCTTAGTGCGTTCATTGTCGCTTGTCGGGGTACCTACGCCACCTTGTGTATCACGATAGACGGGCAGACCATGAATGTTGATGTAGCCACGCCCGATACCTTCGTAAGGTTCCCCTTCACGTCCAATGCCCAAGGTGAGGGTGTCGCCAACGAACTTGTCTGCATCGAAGCCCCCGATACAATAACCGTAGGCGATAGATGCCAAATTGACGAGGTCAACGAGCGTGTCGCGCTGGTACAGTTCCTTGCCCTGCAACATTCGACGTATCAATGCCTCAGAAGCAGGACGGTATCGGGAAGGATCTTTGCCACATGCCCTATACACCCTTCTGGTTGCAGAAATGCTGCTCAGTTCCTTTAAGGATTCTGTGGTCAACTCTCTACGGAACTTCTCAGCAAGAGACTCAATCTCTCCCCAAAGGGCTTCATTGTACGGAGAATTAACGACTTCTGCCTCCAAACATGCCCCAACAAACTCAGGACATATCTGCTCAATCTCATTTGATACGATGACTTCCATTGGCTATTCTATCGATGAAATTACAAAAAAACAGCAACTCGAATTTCTTCTAAGTTGCTGATTATTAGTGTGGACCAGCTTGGGCTTGAACCAAGGACCTCCAGATTATGAGTCTGTTGCTCTAACCAACTGAGCTACAAGTCCAAGCGTTGAGTTGTGCTACCAGGATTCGAACCTGGAATGACAGAACCAAAACCTGTAGTGTTACCATTACACCATAGCACAATCCTCATGAAAGCGTTCGGTGCAGGAAATACTCATTGAAGAGGCCCTTCTGCCGAATGCGGGTGCAAAGGTAGTGCAAATTTTAGATAATACAAAATAAAAGAGGAACTTTTTTATTTTTATTGTTAAAATGTAGCCTACTTTATCCAACGTTATGGCTTTATTTTGGATTTCCCAAAAAGTTTTAAGGAAAAATGCGGAAAAGTTCCGATTTTGTTTGTGTTTGTTCTGAAAATACCCTACCTTTGCATACGTAAAGATAATTTGGCATGGCGAAAGAGAAACCGTTGATACATAATAAGCGCAGAAACAGAATCCGTCTTCATCATGAGGGTAAACATTCTTTGCTCTATGCGGGATGTTTGGGTGCTCTCATTATTTGTTTGGCATGGTTTGCGAAGGATTCGCTCTCGTGGGGCTCGTACATCATCATCGCCATCGTGTTGGTGGTGTATGGCATTTTGCTGAATTTCTTCCGTTGTCCTGTACGTATGTTTCAGGGTCCAACGAATAAATCGGTGGTCGCTCCTGCCGATGGTCACATCGTGGTGATTGAAGAGGTGGAGGAGACTGAGTATTTCCATGACAAACGTCTGATGATTTCCATCTTTATGAGTTTGACTAATGTACATGCGAACTGGATTCCTTGTGACGGTACTGTGGTGAAGGTGGCGCATCAGGACGGTAATTACCTGAAAGCATACTTGCCCAAGGCGAGCACGGAGAATGAGCGCTCGATGGTGGTCATTCGTACACCGCATGGTGTGGAAGTGATGGCACGTCAGATTGCAGGTGCATTGGCTCGTCGCATTGTGACCTATCCGAAGGAAGGGGAGGAGTGCTTCATTGATGATCACATGGGCTTTATCAAGTTTGGTAGTCGTGTGGACGTGTACTTGCCTTTGGATTCGGAGGTGTTAGTGAAGATGAATCAGGCAACGGTGGGTGATGAGACGTTGATTGCGCGACTGAAATAAAGAGAAAGATGAAAAAGCATATACCTAATATCATTACCTGTTGCAATCTCATTTGTGGATGCATTGCAACTTATTGTGCGTTCCACCATGGTTACCAAGTGGCATTTCTTTTCATTCTGTTGGGTGCCTTCTTCGATTTCTTCGATGGCAGGACAGCACGTGCCCTTGGTGTGAGTGGCAAATTGGGTCTGGAACTGGATTCGTTGGCTGATTGTGTGACGTTTGGCGTGGCACCTTCTGCCATGATTTTCACGCTGTTCAATCACGTGGCTTATCCTTCGTTCATGGCAAGCGAGTTCTTTTTCCGTGTGATGCCTTTCACCGCTTTCCTGATGGCGGCATTTTCTGTCGTTCGTTTGGCAAAGTTCAACATTGACGAGCGTCAGCACATGGAGTTCATCGGTATGCCGACTCCAGCCAATGCCATCTTTTGGGGTGCATTGATATCAGGTAGCGAGGAATGGCTGATCAGTCCTCGTTTCAATGCCATGTTCCTCTTTTTGTTCATGATTCTGTTCTGCTGGCTATTGGTGTGCGAAGTGCCTATGTTCGCATTCAAGAGTCTGTCGTGGAAGAAGGATAAACCCAAATGCCTTTACATGGGGTTGACCGTGCTGTTGTTGGCAGGTGGTGCCATCATGGGTTATACATGTCCAGAGATGGGGCTTTATTCAGGTTTATGCCGTGCGGCTGCTGTTAGCATCGGACTTTATGTCGTGATGTCAATGGTGGCATCATTTTTGCCCAAGAATGAGGAATAAAGGGGAACGGACTCCTTTATTCTAAAACGACAACATCAACATGGACGTACTCATAACAATCCTATTATTCATTGTTATCCCTGCGTTAGTACTCATCATCCTTGGCTTGTATCTGCTCAGCCGATTGGTGGGTGGCTTTGGTAATTTGCGTGCCATCTATCGCCTTTTCTCTGGCAAGGGTGTCAACCACACACAGAGAAGTTCTACCAAATCGTCATCATCGGGCAAGTCCTCACGTACATATAGTAATAAGAATCAGACCCGTACAAAAAATGCCCAAACAGACGATAAGGTGTTTGGGCACAATGAGGGAACGTATGTGGAGTTTGAGGAAGTGAAGTGATTATTTAGGTCTTACTTGACCATCTCCTTCAATCAGCCATTTATACGTGCATATCTCTTCCAATGCCATAGGACCACGAGCGTGGAGTTTCTGGGTGGAGATGCCAATCTCTGCTCCGAGTCCGAATTGTGCACCATCTGTGAAAGAGGTGGGCACGTTGTGATAGACACAGGCGGCATCCACTTGCGCCATGAACTGGTTGGCTGTGGCACGATTCTCCGTGATGATGCACTCTGAATGTCCGGAACCGAAGCGACGAATGTGGCGAATGGCTTCTTCTGCTGACGCCACCGTCTTGATAGCCATTGTGTATGCTTGGAACTCTGTGCCATAACTCTCTTCTGTTGAAGGTTTGAGCAGTTCAGCAGGGTAGTTGCCTTTGAGTACTGCCATTGCAGGTTCATCTGCATAGATGAGCACATTGCTTGCTTTCAGAGGTTCGCAGATGGCAGGGAGGTCAGCCAAGCGGTCAGCATGAACCAAAGTGCAGTCAAGGGCGTTGCACACACTTACACGACGAGTCTTTGCATTGTTGATGATGCGCGCACCTTTCTCCGTGTCACCATCCTTGTCAAAATAGGCATGACACACACCTGCACCCGTCTCGATGACAGGCACGGAAGCCTCCTGGCGCACAAAGTCGATGAGGCGTTTGCTGCCACGAGGAATCACGAGGTCAACGTATCCGTTGGCATGTAACAGGGCACCTGTTGCTTCATGTGTGGCAGGCAAGAGGGTGATGGCGTTCTCGTTGATGCCGAAATCCTTCAACACTCCTTTGATGAGGCTGACAATGGCACGGTTGCTGTCATCTGCATCCTTTCCACCTTTCAGCACACATGCGCTTCCTGCCTTCAGACAGAGTGAGAACACATCGAAGGTCACATTTGGACGTGCTTCATACACGATGCCAATCACACCGAAGGGCACACTCACTCGCTTGAGGTCGAGTCCGTTAGGCAGAGTTGTATGTTTCAGCACCTTGCCGAGAGGCGAGGGGAGTGTTGCCACATTGCGTGTATCGCCAGCAATCCCCTCCATACGCTCCTTCGTCAGTTTCAGACGGTCGTACATGGGGTTGGCAGGATCCATACGTGCCAAGTCCTTGGCATTGGCAGCCAAGATGGTATCTGTTTCACTGATGGCTTTGTCAGCCACAGCCAACAACACCTTGTTGATGGTGTCGTTGTCGAGCAGTGCAAGGTCTATACTTGCATCCCTCGATGCTTGGAATATCTCTTCTAACATAAGAATTCTGTGCAGGGCGTGTTCTCCCTGTCATTCATGAGTTTAACCAGTATGTCGTCTCTTTTTCCGTTGGCAATGATGACGCTGATGCCTGCGGCTGCCGTCTGTGTTGCCACGTTCGACTTACTCTGCATGCCACCTCTTCCGGTACTCGACTTCTTGTCTTGGATGTACTCGTCCAGTTGCTTGCCTGGCTCGATGGTGCGGATGAGTTTTGATGCAGGGTCAGCAGGGTCACCCGTGTAGATGCCGTCGATGTTGCTCAGGATGATAAGCATTTGCGATTGTGTCATTCGTGCCATCAGTCCTGAGAGTTCATCGTTATCCGTGAACATCAATTCTGTTACGGACACCGTATCGTTCTCATTCACAATCGGCAAGACATCATTCTCCAACATCACTTTCATGCAGTTCTCCTGATTCTTGCGATGCTCCGAGTCAGAGAAGTTTTCTTTCATGGTCAACACCTGTCCTACGGCGATGCCATACTCTCTGAACAGTTCGAAGTAGCGGTTAATCAACTTCGCCTGTCCCACTGCAGAGAACAATTGTCGCTGATCCACCGAGTCGAGGTCATGCTGAATGTGCTTCAGTTCGCTCCTTCCGCTTGCCACAGCACCAGACGACACAAGAATCACCTCATGTCCTTCATTGCGCAACCACGCAATCTGGTCCACCAATGCCGACATGCGGGTCACGTCCAACGAGCCGTCTTTACGTGTCAATACATTGCTACCTATCTTGATAGTAAGTCTCATCTTTTTCGCCATTGTTTTTTTATTCGGCGACAAAGGTACGAAGAAAAACTGAAAAGTCTTTTACTTTTCATTGAAATTCCTTACCTTTGTCCCCATATTTATATAAAATGGAAAAAGCATTACGTGAACAGATTATCGCTCTGGTGAAGAGTGAGGTGGTGCCTGCTGTGGGTTGTACGGAGCCGATAGCAGTGGCATTGTGTGTGGCAAAAGCAACGGAAACCTTGGCTTGTGTGCCTGAGAAGATTGATGTGCTTTTGTCTGCCAACATCCTGAAGAATGCGATGGGTGTGGGCATTCCTGGCACGGGCATGATAGGCTTGCCCATTGCTGTTGCGTTGGGTTCGCTGATAGGAAAGTCTGCGTATGAGTTAGAGGTTCTGAAAGATGTGACAGATGAGGCAGTAGAGCGTGGAAAGGCATATCTTGCCGAGAACCGCATCAGCATCGGATTGAAGGAGGGAATAGCAGAGAAACTCTATATCGAAGTGAAGGTGAGTGCTGGTCATGACACTGCTGAAGCCATCATCAGCACCTGCCACAAGGACTTCCTTTCTGTGAAGAAGAATGGTGTTTCTCTCTACGAAAAGCCTTGTCTCTCAGAGGAAGAGGACGGCGAGGAGTGTTCATGGCTGACACTTCGCAAGGTGTACGAATTTGCCACCACGGCTCCGATTGAGGAGATTGAGTTTATCCGTGAGGCACAGACACTGAACGAGCGGGCTGCAGAGGAGTCCCTGAAGGGCAATTACGGACATACTTTGGGCAAGACCCTGACTCGTCCTTTGGGCAAGGGCATCTTTGGCGATACTATCTTCTCACACATCATCTCCTCCACTGCATGTGCTTGCGATGCCCGTATGGCTGGGGCAAAGATTCCTGTCATGTCCAATTCGGGCAGTGGCAATCAGGGCATCTGTGCCACCTTGCCTGTGGTGAAGTTTGCCGAAGAGAATCACAACACCGACCACGAACTGCTTCGTGCCTTGATGCTCAGCCACTTGACTGCCATCTACATCAAGCAGTCCTTGGGCAAACTCTCTGCACTTTGTGGTTGTGTGGTGGCATCCACAGGTTCTGCTTGTGGCATCACCTACCTGATGGGAGGCGACTACGAAAAAGTCACTTATGCTGTGAAGAACATGGTGGCGAACTTGACGGGCATGATATGCGATGGTGCCAAGCCCTCCTGTGCCTTGAAACTCGCTTCAGGGGTGAGTACAGCCGTGCTTTCTGCCATGATGGCAGTACAGCGTAATTGTGTCACTTCTGTGGAAGGCATCATCGAAGACGATGTGGATCGTTCCATCCATAACCTCACCCGTATTGGCAAGGATGCGATGGACGAGACAGACCGCTGTGTGTTGGAGATTATGACTCATAAAAAATGAAAAAATCCATATTTCCTGCCATTCGGATAAGGTAACTTAGATTTTTCACTTTTCACTTTTCACTTTTCATTTTTTATTATTATCTTTGCAATTCAAACGATTCGAAAACAATATCACAAAAACAATATGGCATTAAAAACATTGATTATAGGAAGCGGTCCTGCGGGTTACACAGCAGCGATTTATGCTTCGAGAAGTTCCTTGGAGCCAGTGCTCTATGAGGGTATGCAACCAGGTGGACAGTTGACACAGACGACAGAGGTGGATAATTTCCCTGGCTATCCCGAGGGAACGACGGGTACGGAGTTGATGGAAGACCTCCGCAAGCAGGCAGAGCGTCTGGGCACAGACATCCGTTATGGCATGATCACTAAGGTGGAACTCTCCGAGGACGGCTCCACTCCTCATAAGGTGACGACTGATGATGGCACCGTGTTGGAGGCACATACTCTCATCATTTCTACGGGTGCTTCTGCCAAGTATTTGGGACTTGACGACGAAAAGAAATATGCAGGGCAGGGTGTGTCCGCTTGTGCCACATGCGACGGCTTCTTCTACCGCAAGAAGGTGGTGGCAGTTGTGGGTGGTGGCGACACTGCTTGTGAAGAGGCACAGTATCTGGCGAGCCTTGCCAAGAAGGTCTATATGATTGTGCGTCGCGATGTGTTGCGTGCATCTGATGCCATGCAGCAGAAAGTGAAGGAGGCAGAGAATATCGAAATCCTATGGAACACGCAGACAGAAGGTCTTTATGGTGACAATGGTGTGGAAGGTGCTCACCTCATCGAGAACAAGGGCAAGGACGGTGAACGCCGCTATGACCTGCCGATTGATGGCTTCTTCTTGGCAATTGGACATCATCCCAACAGTGAGATATTCCGTCCCGATGTGGAGGTGGATGCACAGGGTTACATCAAAGTGCAGCATCCCACCACAGCCACCAACATCCCTGGCGTGTTTGCGGCAGGTGATGTGGCAGACCCTCTTTATCGTCAGGCTATCAGTGCAGCGGGTAGTGGTTGCCATGCAGCCATTGATGCCTTGCATTATTTACAGGAAAGGAACATCGTATGAGAAGACTCTTCGCAATAATACTGGCGCTCTGTTGCATGGGCACCGTGCTGGCACAGCCCGCAAAGCCCGTGAAGGTGACTTCCTCCTTCAAGGCGACCTCAGACACTGAGGGCGTCATCACCTTTGTGGCAACTATCGACAATGGTTGGCACATGTACAGCACCGAGGAAGTGGATGGCCCTACACCTACTACCTTGACTGTGGAGAAGATTTCAGGTGCTCAATTGGAAGGTAAATTGCAACATACCACTGCTCCCATCAAGAAGTATGAGGAGATGTTTGGCACCGATGTCTATTACTTCGAGAAGACTGCCACCTTTACCCAGAAAGTGAAGTTCTTGGGTGGTAAATATGTGATTGAAGGTTATCTGAAATATGGTGCCTGCAACGACCGGAACTGCACCCCTCCCACCTCAGTGGATTTCAATGTGAGTGGAGAAGTGAAACTCCCCTCCAATGCCCAGCAGGAGGAAGCACAGGCTGATGTGTCAGAAGAGGCTCCTGTGGGTCTTCTTTCTGCCGATGTGGTCAGCGCAGACTCTGTCGTTGCCCCTGTCACGGCATCTTCTTCCATCTGGGCACCCGTCATCGACCAACTCTCTGCTTTCGATGAGGGTGGCAACAGCGACACCTCCAACACTTCCCTCTGGCAAATCTTTCTCTTGGGATTGTTGGGCGGTCTGATTGCCTTGGTCACTCCTTGTGTGTGGCCCATCATCCCCATGACTGTGTCCTTCTTCCTCAAGCGGGGAACGACCAAGAACTCCACTCCCGAGGAGAAAGCGGCAGCCAAGCGTCGGGGCATCCGTGACGCCATTCTCTATGGCATCAGCATCATCGTCATCTATGTGACGCTCGGACTTGCCATCACAGCCATCTTCGGAGCATCTGCCCTGAACGATTTGGCAACCAATGCCGTGTTCAACATTCTCTTCTTCCTCATGTTGCTCGTCTTCGGTATCTCCTTCATTGGGGGCTTCGAAATCACCTTGCCTTCCAAGTGGAATACCGCTGTCGATAACAAAGCCAACAGCACCACAGGACTGCTCAGCATCTTCCTGATGGCATTCACGCTCGTGCTGGTCAGTTTCTCCTGCACAGGTCCCATCATCGGGTTTCTCTTGGTGCAGGTGGTCACTTCCAGCATCGTAGGTCCCGTCATCGGCATGCTTGGCTTTGCCATTGCCTTGGCATTGCCCTTCACGCTCTTTGCCCTCTTCCCCCAGTGGCTCAATGCCGTGCCGAAGAGTGGCAACTGGATGAACGTGGTGAAGGTCACGCTCGGTTTTGTCGAACTCGCCTTTGCCCTCAAGTTCTTCTCGGTGGCAGACCTCGCTTATGGCTGGGGATTGCTTGACCGTGAAGTGTTCCTCTCCCTCTGGATTGTCCTTGCCATCCTCTTGGGTGCTTACCTCATCGGTTGGATTCGTTTCCCTCACGACGAAGAGGAGTACGACGAGATGGGGCAGGTGGTCATGCACCCCAAGACCTCCATTCCACGCTTCTTCATGGCACTCATCTCGTTTGCCTTTGCCATCTACATGATTCCAGGCTTGTGGGGTGCTCCTCTCAAAGCCGTCAGTGCTTTCGCTCCCCCCATGAAGACACAGGACTTCAACTTGGCTCCTGAACAGGAAGTGAAGCCTATGTTTACCGATTACGAAGAGGGCATGACCTACGCCAAGGCACACCATATGCCAGTCATGATAGACTTCACAGGCTATGGCTGTGTAAACTGTCGCAAGATGGAGGCAGCCGTGTTCACTGATCCTACGGTGGCAGACATCATGACCAACAAGTACGTGCTCATCCAACTTTATGTGGACGAGAAGACCAACCTTCCAGAGCCCATGGTGGTGATGGACAACGGAACAGAACGCAAACTCCGCACCGTAGGTGACCGTTGGAGTTACCTCCAGTCAAAGAAGTTCGGTGCCAACGCACAACCCTTCTACGTACTGCTCGATCCCGACGGCAATCCTCTCGAGAAGAGTTACTCCTACGACGAGGACATTCCTTCTTTCCTCACATGGCTCAACAGCGGACTTTCCCGCTATAACAATCTCTAAACTCTAAACCCTAAACTCTCAACTATATGTATTTAGACGGCGAACTCTATATCGCACATTGCGATGAAGGCCCCATCAATCTCGTGGGCAAGATGTGTAACAGGCACGGTCTTATCGCCGGTGCCACAGGTACAGGTAAAACAGTCTCTCTGCAAGTGTTGGCAGAGACCTTCAGCCAGGTGGGTGTGCCCTGCTTCATGGCAGACATGAAGGGTGACCTTTCGGGCATCTCTCAGGCAGGAAAGACCTCCTCGTTCATCGAGAAGCGTAAGGACGAGTTCGGTGTCCCTGACCCTCACTACCAAGCCTGCCCCGTGCGTTTCTACGATGTGTTCGGCGAACAGGGATTCCCCATGCGCACCACTGTGTCAGCGATGGGTCCTCAGTTGCTTAGCCGAATCCTCGATTTGACAGAGGTGCAGTGTGGTGTGCTGAATATGGTCTTTCGTATCGCCGATGATAACGGGCTTCTGCTGATTGACCTGAAGGACTTGCGCCTGATGCTCAATTATGTATCAGAGCACCCCGAATATCTGACTGCTTATGGCACTGCCTCTCCCCTGAGCATTGGAGCCATCCAGCGTTCCTTGTTGGCTCTTCAGAGCGAGGGAGGCGACAAGTTCTTTGGTGAGCCAGCCTTCAATGTCGAAGACCTCATCGACACAGAGAATGGCATGGGTGTGATGAGTGTCCTTGCAGCCGACAAACTCATGCTCAATCCTAAACTCTATTCCACCTTCCTCCTTTGGTTGATGACAGAACTCTATGCCACGTTGCCTGAGGTGGGCGATATGGAACTGCCCAAACTCGTCTTCTTCTTCGACGAGGCACACATGCTCTTCGATGGCACTTCCAAGGCGATGGTGGACAAGTTGGAGCAGGTCATCCGACTCATCCGTTCCAAGGGTGTCGGCATCTACTTCATCACGCAGTCACCTTCCGACATTCCAGAAACTATCCTCGGACAACTCGGTAACCGCATCCAGCACGCCCTCCGTGCCTATACACCTAAAGACCAGAAGGCAGTGCGCGTAGCCGCTCAGACCTTCCGTGCCAACCCTGCTTTCAGCACCGAAGATGCCATCATGGAACTCGGTACAGGTGAAGCCCTCGTCTCCGTACTTGACGAGAAGGGTGTCCCCTCCATCGTGCAGCGTGCCAAGATACTCTTCCCGCTCAGCCAGATAGGTGCCATCTCCGAAGGTCAGCGACTCGACATCCAGAATGCTGCCCCAGAGCACATCAAGGAATATGCCAACTATGTGGACAACGAAAGTGCTTACGAAGTGCTGATGGCTCAGAAAGAGCAGGAAGATGCCGAAGCAGCAGCCATGTTGCGTCGTCAGGAAGAGGTGAAGGCACAGAAAGAGGCAGAGAAAGAGGAAGAGCGTTTGCGCAAGGAGGAGGAACGCCAACTTCGTGAAGTGGAGAAGGAAGAGGAGAAGAAGCGCAAAGCCGAAGCCATCGAGGCAGAACGCCGTCGCCGTGAGGAAGAGAAACTCCAGCGCGATGCAGAACGTGAAGCAGAGCGTCAACGTCGTGAAGCAGAGAAAGAGGCAGAACGCAAACGCAAGGAAGAAGAGCGTCTTGCTAAGGAGAAGTCCAAGTCCTCCAGCATGTGGAAGCGCACCATCTTTGGCACCCTCATCGGTGCTGTCCTCGGTAGCGTAGGACATCAGGTCGGCACCTCTGTCGGCAAGAAGATCACAGGCTCTTCATCCAGCCGCAGCACCTCCACCAAGAAGAAGACCTCTTCCAAGAAGAGTTCCTCAAGTGGTTCTATCCTCGGCAGTGCTGCCAAGACTGCTGCCAACACCGCCACAAGGCGTGTGACCAACGAAATTCTGAAGAATATCTTTAAGTAACTTCCATAACAAAAAGAGAGGGCAACCGTTTGGCTGCCCTCTCTTTTGTGTCGGTTTTTAGTAACTGAGCACTGGCTCGAGTTCCTTTGCCTGAGCAATCATCTTCTCCAGTTCAGAAACGCTGGGGACGCGGTTGCAGAGGTTCTTCTCGTCGTTCACCTCCACGAGTTTGGGCTGGAGGTTGGCTGCCACGCGGTGACGGAACTCCTTCACGGTGTCCACACCTGCTGCCTCGAGCAGTTCAGCGAACTGGCTGGCGATGCCGTTGATGCGGAAAAGGTCAGCGTGGTTTGCCCACTTGAGGATGAGTTTGGGGCTGATGTCCGTCTCTTCAGCCAATGCCTTGCGACCTGCTGGGGTTGCACACTTTTCCAGATACTCTTCGGTAGTTTTGATGCCAACAGCCTGAAGCTTCTCAGCATACACGGGACCGATACCCTCTACATCAATGATTTTGTAGGCCATAGTTTTGTAAAAGTTTAGAGTTATGTAATGTCGATTCGGGTGCGAAATTACGGAAAAGTGAACAAACAGCCAAATTTTTATGGAGTTTTTTTACTTCTCTTGTTTACTATGGCGCATACGCAGGAGTCACTCCACACATTCTCTGCCGTTTCCACCATGTCAATGATGGTGAAGATAGGGAGGATGATGCCCATGATGCCAACAGGTGCACCGATGCCTGCCATGAGGGAGAGGGTGAGGAAGTAGCAACCCATGGGAACACCTGCATTGCCGATGGCAGAGACCACCGCGATGAGTAGCCACAGGAGCATGGTGGGCAGGTCGAGCACCGTGCCTCCGTTCTGCATCACATAGAGTGAGGTGACGAGGATGAAGGCGGCACAACCGTTCATATTGATGGTGGTGCAGATGGGCAAGACGAACCTTGCCACTTCTGGACGTGCCTTCAGTCGTGTTTCTGCCGAGCGCATGGTGACGGGTAAGGTAGCGGCACTGCTCTTGGTGAAGAGTGCCATGAGCACTGCTGGCGACATGGCTCTGAAGACTTTCCAAGGGTTGAGTCCTCTTGCCAACAAGAACAGGGGCAAGATGAGGAAGAACTGGATGAGGTTACCTCCCAAGATAACAGCCACGTACTTGCCTAAGGAACCGACTGCCACCCCTGCCGATACTTCTGCCGAGAGTTGTGCAGCAAATGCCACGATGCCCAAGGGAAGTGTCCAGATAAGGGCACGGATGAGGGTGTAGAGCAATTCCTGCAAGCCGAAGATGCCTCGGATGAGGGTCTCTATATTCTCATTCTTCTTGATGAATGCCAATGCCAGACCTACTGCCGCACTAATCAGCAGGATGCTCAGTACATTACCCTTTGCAAAAGGCTCCACGACATTGTTGGGGATGACGCAGAGGATGTGGTCGTAGTAGGTCACTTCGCCCAATGTTTCAGGCACATCCGCCTGTCCGTTCTGAATGGCTTCTGCTGGCAAGTTTTCGGGACTGATGAGGAAATAAAGTACCAATCCTACTGCTGCTGCTGCGATAGTGGTGAGCAGGGTGTAGGTAATGGTATGTAGGAAGATGCGTCCTGTCTCTTTCTGTCCTCCCAAGGAGGAGAGGGTGGTGATGACAGCCAAGGCGATGGTGGGCACTGCCACAAACTGAAATAGTCGGGTGTAGGCAGTGGCGATGAAGCCAAAGAGTCCGTTCAGCCAGTCGATGTTGAGCCAGCCGAACACTGCACCCACGATGAGTGCGCTTGTCCAAATGATAATATTTTTCATGTAGTTGTTGTTATAGAAAGTCGCCCAGCGCATGGGCTGGTTATAGTTGTACTGATAAATTCACGTATACGTTTCTTCCCTTCTGTGGAATGTCGCACCAGTCGGAATATGTCGTGTAGCGTTTGTCGAGCAAGTTCTCCACACCTGCACGAAGAGTCAGGTCGTGCTCATGAATAGATAACGTATATTGCCCACTGATATTGCCGATTGCCCATGCAGGAGTGGCTGTTTCACCAAATTTTTTCCCGTAGTTGACCTGTTTGCTGTTGCCACGCACTTCCACCTTGCCTTGAAAACGTTTGTAGGCGAAGGTCAAGCCCGACGTGTAGGCAAAGGGTGAGATGAGGGGTAGTGGGTCACCTTGGTCATCACGTCCGATGGCATAACTCAACCGTGTGTTCCAAGTCAACCAAGGGAAGGGTTTCCAGTCAGCAGTGAAGGAGGTGTTGACGATGGTGGCATGGTCAAGATTGTAATAGACCTTCACACCCTCAGCATCCACCGTCATGGGCGAGAGACGTGTCTCGAACTGCCCGATGATATAGTTGGAGAAGAAGAAAGCGTTGGCATCGAGTCCAATTGAAAGTTGAGAATTGAAAAGGGAGAGTTGATATTTCCCGTTCAATTCGATGGCACTTTCATTCTTCAGCCGAGGATTGCCGATGTAGTCGTACTGGTCGAACGTGTTGTTCAGATAGTAGCCATACGCCTCAGTCACTGTCGGGGCACGACTTCCCCAGCCCAATCCAATTGACAGTTGAGAGTTGACAGTTGATAGGTTATAACTGCTTGCGATGCGTCCTGTCACTTGCTGATAACTCTGTTTCATGCCAGGGAAGAACACCTCTAAGGAATGGTATCCCTCGTCGTTGTTCAGGCGTTGGGTTTGGAAGGCGAGTTTGGTTGAGACCTTCAATGACTGCCTGTCAGTGAGCGACACGAGGTCGGTGAGTGCCAGTCCTGTGTTCAGCGTACCCACATCAGGCCATGTAACCATGTACATGGGTGCTGCACCGCCAGGGTACATCGTCATGTCGGCAAAGAGACGGTTGTAGTAGAGGTCATAGTTTGCCTGTATGTCGTGCCGTTCGTTCGAGGCAGAGATGAGGCTGTACAGACCGCTCGTCCAACTCTTGCCCGGCATATCCATGTGTATCTCCACATCGGGACGTTTCGTGTCATCCATGATGTGGGTGATGTGGTTGTAGTATGCCTTGGTCTCCCACGAGTTCAGGAAACTCTCCACCCATTGGTGTTTATAGGACAGTGAGGTGATGAATGCTTCCGCTTTTGCCACGTCCATATTCAGGGCAGGGTAACCTACATTCGTGGCGCGGTCAAAGATGAAAGTACCCTCCAGCACATCGCGTTCTGCCAGTTTCACACCCGCATTGGCAAAGGCATTCACCTTCTGAAATTGCGAGAACTGCACCTTCCTGCCACCACCTTCCTTGTAGTTGTCTGCATGGCGGAAGAAGAAGCCTCCATTCGTGTAGAAGCGTTGGCTTGATACAGCCACATCAGCCCCATACACCTGCAAATGTCCGTTGGTTTCGTAGCCTGCATCTGCATTCACGCTGAACGGGGCTGCGTTGAAGCCTATGCGACGTAGTTTCAGGTCAAGGCTTCCACCGATGTTGCCCGTCGATTGCGGATTGCCGTTCAGTCCTGAATTGAGCAGGATGCTCTGCAGGTTGCTGCTCTCCACGTAGGAGGTCACAGGATCCATCTTGTCTGTGCAGGCATAGAAAATCTTCATGCCGTCGATGGTGGTGGAGACACGCTCCGTCGCCATGTTGTTCACCACAGGCTCCCATGCATAAGAGCCACGTCGTACTAAGTTCACGTGCGAGAGTTCCGCCAGATGCTCGTCGATGCTTGCCACCTGTCCCTTCGCCGAACGTTTCCGTCCTTCCCCTGCCGTTGATACCACTACCACCTCGTCGATAGCGTGTGACGAGGTGGCGAGTGTATCAGTTGAGAGTAATATTGATAATGCTAATGCAATCATGATGAAGTTCTTTGTTGTCAGTTGTTTGTTGTCTGTTGTCCCCTATAAGGTTACATCCCAGTAGAGCGAACTGTACCCGTCTTTCAAGTCGTCTCCTCCTGCCACGATGTTTCCTTTGGAGTCCTTGACGGTGAGGTGGATGCGCCACAAGCCCGTCATGGTCAGGTTGATAGTGCCCGTGTAGCTGCCATCCTGCTGTTGGGTCAGCGCCACGTTGTCAGGCGAGGTGTGGTTGCCCATGTCTGGCATACGAGGATCAATCTCCACGGTGAATGTTTCCGTAGCCAGGGCGTAAGGGGTGGTGATGGGATTGCTCTTCTTCGAGATGTACGCCTGAATCGTGTTCTTGCCTGTCTTCCAGTCAGATGGATTCACCAATGAGAGGAAGTAAGTGTCGTCACCAATCTTGAAGTTCTTGAGCCAGTCCTGACCGTCAGGCAGGGCATCCACGTTGATGGCTTGCTTCTGTACGCCACCCTTGCTGCCCAGCACCTCGATGTCGTAGGAGAAGACCCAGTTGCCGGCATCGCTTGTGTTCATGAGGAGGGAAACCCATCCGCGCTTCACTGCGGGTCTTGTCGTGTCGAACACTTCGAACGTGCTGCCCACTGGCGTGCTGTGCCACATATCCATCTTGACCATGTGCATGAGTGGAGTGATATTCTTGATGTCAAAATACTTCACGTAGTTGCCCGTCTTCTTCTTTGTCACCACGAAGTAGAGATCATTGTAGCCTCTGTGCAGTGTACCCGTCTTGGAGTATGCCCACACGTCGTACTTGTCATCTACTGTAGTTGAGAGTTCTGGGATGATGCGCACCGTCTGGATGAACTTATAGACCTGCAATGCCTCCTCTGCCGAGCAGCAGTCCACATCCTTCGTCAGATCAATACCGTCAATCACAATTCCCGTCTCATCGTCGTTGCTGTTGCACGACACAAGTCCCAGCGATGCTATCGCTAAAAACAACGTTAATACCTTTTTGTTCATTGTTCTCTAAGTTTTTTGTCGTTAATATTTTGAATTGACTATTGTCTTATTCCTCCTTGCAAGGCATAACCCGAACAAGTTTCGGTTTCTGCTCTTGCTTCGTTCGTCATTTCTGGTGCAAAGGTACGGACATTTCACCGACCCCGAAATACCCCTCATGCGCTATTCATGTACCATAAATGAGTGATTTTTCACTTTTCACTTTCCCTTTTTCCCTTAAATTCCTACCTTTGTACCCAAATAAGAAGAATCATGGCAAACATACAACCTATTTTTCGACGCTCGGAACTGCTTTTGGGCAGTGAGGCGATGGAACGTGTCGCCCAGCAGCGGGTCATTCTCTTTGGAGTGGGAGGCGTAGGCTCCTGGTGTGCCGAGAGTCTAGTGCGCAGCGGCATCAGGCACTTGACCATCGTGGACAGCGACCGCGTGTGCATCACCAACATCAACCGCCAACTGATGGCCACCAGCCAGACGGTTGGACAGGTGAAGGTGGAGGCTTTGAAGGAACGCCTCCTCAGCATCAATCCCTCGGCTGACATCACCGCCTTGCAGAAGATTTTCACGGAAGAGACTGCCCATGAGTTCGACCTCGACAGTTACGACTACATCATCGATGCCATCGACTCGCTCAAGGACAAAGCCCTGCTCATCCTCATGGCTTGCCAAACCAAAGCCAAGTTCTTCTCCTCGATGGGAGCAGCCCTGAAACTTGACCCCACCCGTATTCAAGTCACCGAATTTTGGAAGGTGAAGGGTGATCCCCTCGCTCGTGCTCTCCGCAACCGCTTCAAGCGTGACAAGCACTTCCCAGCCAAGAAATTCCAGTGCGTGTATAGTGACGAACTGCTTACGAATTTGGGTCATAATGCCACTTGTGGCACGGAGCAATGCATGTGTCCTAAGGCAAAAAATGGTCCAGGTGACCAAAGTCTCCTGAACCACGAGTGGTGTTCGTCGAAAGCCCAAATCAACGGATCCCTCGCCCACATCACCGCCATCTTCGGCTTCACTTTGGCAGGACTGGTGATTCAGGACGCCACTATTTCCCCTTCATGATGTCCACAATGACTCCTTCGGTCTTCACCATGCCAGGCGAAGCGATAAGTCCCATGTTGCGCATGGTTGCTTCGGGCGTTCTGCCGTTGATGCCGTGAACATGCTCAATGGCAATGCCCTCGAGCGCCAATCCCACTGACTGATAGGCAGCATCCACAGCCACAATGCCCTTCATGGTGCAACCGTGATTGCCGCCGTCGCAAATCATGCCCGTGATGCTTGACGCCATGTTTTGGATGGTCAAAGTCAGGGTCTTTAATGTTCCTCCTTTCAGATAGGCAAGTCCACATGCCATACCTGTGCCAGCAGCAATGGCGCATCCGCAGAACGCAGAGAGTTTGCCTGAATATTCCTTGATGTACATGCAGACCAGATAACTGAGTGCGGTGGCTCGAAGCAGTTGCTCATCCGGGTAGCCATTCACACGAACAGAAGCATAAAGAGGCAAGGTGGCGATGATGCCGTGCGCTCCGCTTCCTGTGATGCTCATAGCAGGATGAGGAAGTCCCAGCACGCGTGCCTCGATGGCGGCATTGCAGAGCAACGATGCCGAAGTCTGTTCATCCGATGAAATGATCTGCAGTCCATTCTTCTTATATAAATAATGTGCGAATGTGGTTCTTCTGCTCTTGATGGCTTCATCGAAGAGGGTAAGGTTGAGGTCATATGCCTTGCCGATGAAACGAAGTTCATCCAAGGGGACGGTTTTCACGTAGTGCAGGATTTGACGTAACGTATAGTGATGAATGAGAGGAATGCCTTCTTCTTTGATGGTCTCTTTTCTATTCTTCTGCCTTTTAGAAAAGACAACGCGCCCGTTTTCCGTGATTTCTGTGATGTTGGTGTGAGCATCTCTGATGGTTACGGTGGCTGTACCC
>JBGUGM010000097.1:0-15703 GCA_045111535.1 Bacteroidaceae bacterium | reverse complement strand
CACTCAAAATTGAGTGCGTACATGCGCTTTATAACACACAAAGAGGAGGTCAGTTGACCCCCTCTTCATGTTAAAATTGACCTTCGGTCTTACTCCTTCTCTCTCGGAAGAGTTGAAACGAGTTTCACTCTCCTCTCGTTCGTGCGTCGTTTGTTATTTTGTTATTTTGTTATTTTGTTATTTTTTATCTCCACCCTCTTCCCTATTCTACCGACATGGGATCAGAATGTTCTTTTTCCTTTTGTGCTAGTAATTCCTCTTCTGTCACGTATTCCTCCTGTATTTCTTCTTCCTCCTGTACTTCTTCCTGTACTTCTTCTTCCTCTTCAGAGTTCTTGTTGGCTCTTCTCTTCTCGATGTACCACATGATAGCGTACACCAAGAGGGCAATTAACAGCACATAGCACACAATGGCAAATGGACTTAACCATGGCGGAGGAAGAATGGTGATGCGCAGTTTTGCCACTTCACCGTCCCACACCTCTGGGTTGAAACTGGCCTGAAGTTCTAAGTCATAAGTGCCTGCTGACAGGTTGGTCAGTTGCAGCATGTCTGCACGACGATTGAGCACCCATGGCTCATCCGGATTGAGACGATACCTGTACCATACGTTGACGCCATGCTGGAAAACAGGTGTGGCATAGTTGATGGCGAACGTGTTTTGGCTGTACTTCAAGGTCAATTTGGGGGTCGTGTAGAGGGTCTGCTTCAGAATGCCGGTGCTGTCGCCAGGAAGGACAAACCTGCCATTCATATAGAGATTCAGGATATAAGGAGTCAGACGTTCTTCTGGCGAATTGAACACACGGGGGGCAAAACTCACCAGACCCTTATAAGTGCCCACATACACCCGACCGTTCTTGGCAATATAGCCCGCAGAATAGTTCACGTAGTCCGACGGCAGACCATTGTCTGTCGTGAAGTGGCGAATCGCCCCGTTGTCGATGTTGTAACTGTAAAGTCCGTCGAATGTGTTCAGCCACAAGTTGTGGTTGTCATCTTCCATGATGTTGTTGACGGACTCCTGTGCCAAATGTCTCGACACGGTCAGTTGCATCGTCTTCCCGCTTCGGGCATCGTAACCCATCAAGCCGCGGTTGTCGGTGCCCACCCAGTAGTAGCCCCTCGAGTCCTCATACACGACTGTCGTGCAGGCATAGTTGAAGGATGTCCGTTCGGCTTTCCACTGCCCTTTTTGCTGTGGGGCACCCCACCTGTCCTTATTCTGATGGATGCGCCACAGACCTCTGTCGAAGGTCGCCACCCACACCTCACCATGTCGGTCTGCATACAGATGGTGTGCATAGGTGTGAGCCAGTTCGGGCATCAGGTCGAACGAGCCCTTCTGCTCGTCATAGATGAACACACCTTGCGACGAACCCACAAAGATGGTGCCGTTCTGCTGGCACAGGCTGATGCCGCCCAACGAGAAACTCATGTCCTGTTCGTTTATCTTCGTGTAGTGGTGCTTCAACCGACGACTCTTTGTGTCCACCACATAGATGCCATCACTGATGGTCAACACCCACAAGTCGTCGCCCACCATCATCAGACTCTGCACATTGAAGGGGACAGGCTCTCCGCCCCATGCCACATCTGCCACTTGCAATCTGCCCTCCTGGCGGTTCAGTTCATAGAGTCCACCATCCTCGGTGCCAACCCACAACTGACCCTGCGCATCCTCACACATCTCGCGCACCACGTCCACATCATGCGTCTCACTCTCGGGTCCAAACGTGCTGAAGTTCTGCGATGAGATGCTGATGCGGTTGATGCCGCCAAAGAATGTGCCTGCCCACACACCACGCTCCCTGTCCACAAAGAGCGAGTGGACGGCATTGCCCGACAGCGAGTTGGCAGCGATGGAAGACTGGCGAAGACTGGTCATGCTGCCATCCTTCGTGTGATAAATCACAATGCCATGCTCCGTACCAACCCAGAGCGCCTCCCCATCAGGGGTGATAGACGTGTGGGCAATGATGGAAGCACCTTTATCGTCGTGTGAGAAGAGCAACTTGGACTTGCGTGTCTTCGGACTGAACAGATACACTCCCTCAGAGGCTGTTGCCAATGCCAGCAAACCGTCCTTCAACTCTGTGATGCTCTCGATTCTGCCCAACCTATCCTGACCCTCGGGCTTGCCCGGACAGGAGCGGATTTGTTTCTTCTTCGGATCATAGTTGTACAACATACCCTGGTTGTCGCCCATCCACACTTTGCCATCGCGGGCAATCGTCAGGCAACACGGCATCAACAACTCGTTGCCCACCCTTTCCGCTGTCTTCTTCTTCACATCCACCACATACACGCGGCTGTCCACCAACACCCACAGCCGTCCCTCATAGTCAACACGAAGTTGTGAGATGTTGGCATTCTTCGGCAATCCCTTGACGGGGAACGGTTCCAAACTCTCCGTAGTGATGTTGAACAGGTAGATACCACGCTTTGTGCCTACCCAAATGGAGGCATCGGGTGCCACCTGAATGTCGGTGACACGGCAGAAATAACCTCCCATCCCGTCTGGGTCGGGAATAGGATATAAGTGAGCATGACGGCCATCGAACACAATCACGCCATTCGTCGTTCCAATCCACATGAATCCATTGACCTGAGCGAAGCACACCCTACTGCGCACTCTCAAATCATCCGCCTTTCCAAAATTCTTGATGTAATACTCTTCCTGTGCCAAGGCTCTTATTCCACACAGCACCATCAAAAACAAAATAAAAAACTTTTTCATCCAAATCTTTTCTTTAATCGTTTCTTTTCATCATTCAATTCTTGGCAAATTTACGTAAAAATTATATAAAACGCCTGACATTTTACAAATAATTCAACATTTTTCTTTTTTTTTTTTCTTTTTCACCGCATTTTCCATCAACAACCTATGTTTTTTTCGAGTCACAAAGCAACACAAAATAGCCCGCACAACACTCTCGTTGCACGGGCTATTCTTATCTTTAATCACTCCCACTCAATTGTTGCTGGTGGTTTGGAGGAGACGTCGTAGCAGACGCGGTTGACACCCTTGACATTGCGGATGATCTGGTTGCTGACTTCGGCAAGGAACTCGTAAGGGAGTTTTGCCCAGTCGGCAGTCATGGCATCGGCAGAGGTGACAGCACGAAGTGCAACGGGGTTCTCGTAGGTGCGTTCATCGCCCATGACTCCCACACTCTTCACATCGGAGAGGAGGATGGCGCCTGCCTGCCAAATCTGGTCGTAGAGGGACACTTCAATCTCTCCATCCTTCATGTCTGCTGGCACACCTGCAGCGAGCACCTTGCGGGCTTCCTCACCAGAGAGTTTGACTTTCCAGTTGCGGAGTCCACGAATGAAGATGTCGTCGGCATCTTGCAGGACACGCACTTTCTCTGGGGTGATGTCGCCCAGGATGCGGACAGCCAATCCAGGACCCGGGAAAGGATGACGGGTGATGAGGTGCTCTGGCATCTGAAGTTGACGACCCACACGGCGCACTTCGTCCTTGAAGAGCCACTTGAGGGGTTCGCAGAGTTTCAAGCCCATCTTCTCAGGCAGACCACCCACGTTGTGGTGGGACTTGATGACCTTGCCTGTGATGTTGAGGGATTCGATGCGGTCAGGATAAATGGTACCCTGCGCAAGCCACTTGGCTCCCTCTATCTTCTTGGCTTCGGCTTCGAACACATCGATGAAGCCTGCACCAATAATCTTACGTTTCTTTTCGGGTTCGGCTACTCCTGCAAGTTCGCTGTAGAACTTCTGCGAAGCATCGACACCACGCACATTGAGTCCGAGGCACTCGTAGTCGCGAAGCACATCGGTGAACTCGTTCTTGCGGAGGAGTCCGTTGTTGACGAAGATGCAGGTGAGGTTCTTGCCAATGGCACGATTGAGCAGCACGGCTGCAACAGAGGAATCGACACCACCAGAGAGTCCAAGGATGACCTTGTCGTCACCCACCTGTTCACGAAGTTCGGCTACTGTCTGGTCAACGAAAGAAGCGGGTGACCAGTCTTGCTTGCCGCCACAGATGTCCACCACGAAGTTCTTGAGGAGCAAGGTGCCATCGATAGAGTGGAACACTTCGGGATGGTACTGCACACCCCAAATCTTCTCGTCGTTGGCTGCATAGGCTGCGTACTTGACAGTGGCTGTGGAGGCAATGCAACGGAAACCTTCTGGCAGACGGGTGATGGTGTCGCCATGAGACATCCACACCTGGCTGTTCTCAGCAAAGCCCTTGAGAAGCGGATTACCCTCTTCCATGAATTCGAGGTTGGCACGTCCATACTCACGTGTACCCTCTGGCTCCACCTTACCTCCGAAGGTGTGTGCCATGAGTTGGGCACCATAGCAGATGCCGAGGATGGGGTACTTGCCACGAATCTGCGAGAAGTCGAGTTTGAAGGCGCGCTCCTCATAGACGCTGTAGGGGGAACCTGAGAGGATGACACCAATCACGTCAGGGTCATCCTGAGGAAATTTGTTGTAAGGCATGATTTCGCAGAAGGTGTTGAGTTCTCGCACTCGGCGACCAATCAACTGCGTGGTCTGCGAACCAAAGTCCAAAATGATGATTTTCTGCATATATAAATATGTATAAGGGTCTTTTGAAAGTGCAAAGTTACGAAAAAAAGTGAAAATAATTTTTAGTTTCTCACTTTTTCCCTATCTTTGTGCCAACTTTTATATCGTATGAAACACATATTTGGTCATTTCAGGTCTTTTGCTGCCCGTCTGAGCCTTTGGGTGATTCTGACGGTGGCGGTTATATTGTTGGCAACAGCCGTGGTTGCCAACATCGTGATACGTGACAACATCCTGCGTGAGGAGCAACTGAAGGCGAAGGGTGCGCTGGAGAATGCGGAGGGGCACATCGAGGATGTGTTCATTGCGGTGGAGACTGCTGTAAGAAACCACGAAAGTGAAATCAGGCATAATCTGGACAAACCCCATGAGGAGATGTACCGCATCACCCGTGAGATGCTGGAAACGAACCCCATCATCGTGGGTTCCGCCATCGCTTTCGAACCGAATTACTATCCTGAGGAGGGACGGTATTTCTCGCCTTATAGTTATAAGACAGAGAAGAACCAGATTGTGTCGAAGCAGTTGGGCACGAAGTCGTATGACTACCCGACGATGGAGTGGTATCAGACTCCGAAGAAACTGAAGAAGGGGTATTGGAGTGAGCCATATATGGACACAGGTGGCGGCGAGATGACGATGACAACATACAGTTACCCGCTGATGGACGAGAAAGGCGAGGTGTTTGCGGTGGTGACGGCTGACGTGTCGCTGGATTGGCTGGCGGAGATGATGGACTCTCTGAAGTACTATGAGCAGTCATACAGCCTCATCCTGTCGAGAGACGGCACCTACCTGATGCACCCGATGAAGGAACTGGTGCTGAGAGAGACGATTTTCACCTCTGCCAAGGTTCTGAAGAATGAGGAACTGGCAAAGAGAGGTCACGATATGATTAACGGCAAGACGGACATGCTGCGTTTCCACTCGCCGCTGCTGGGCAATTCGTTCATCTTCTACAAGCCCATCAAACGCACGGGCTGGTCGATGGCTATTGTGTGCAGCACAGAGGAGTTCTTCCGCAGTGCTCAACAGGCTGGAATCATCGTGGGAACGGTCATCCTGGTCATGCTGGTGTTGCTGGTCCTGATTCTGAGGGAAGGTGTGAAGCGCATGACGAGACCGCTGGAACAGTTGACCCAAGCGGTGAACGAGGTGGCACATGGCAATCTGAATGCTGAATTGCCGAGGGTGAAGTCGAAGGACGAGATGCTGAGATTGTACACTTCGTTCCGCTCGATGCAGACGTCGCTGAACCAGCAGATGGAGGAACTGAAGCAGGTGAACGAGCAGAAGGGTCGCATCGAGGGTGAACTGCAGATTGCCAGCAACATCCAGAAGGCGATGCTGCCGAAGATATTTCCTCCCTACCCTGACCGCGATGACATCGACATCTACGGACAACAGACGCCTGCGAAAGAGGTGGGTGGCGACTTGTTCGACTTCTACATCCGTGACGAGAAGCTGTTCTTCTGCATCGGTGACGTATCAGGTAAGGGTATTCCAGCCTCGTTGGTGATGGCGGTGGCTCGTTCGCTGTTCCGCACCCTGTCGATGCACGAGCCTCATCCTGACCGCATCATCTCCCTGATGAATGACCGTATGGCTGAGGACAACGAACTGAATATGTTTGTGACGCTCTTCCTCGGTGTGCTGGACTTGCCCACAGGAAGAATGAGATACTGCAACGCAGGACATAATGCACCGCTGGTGCTGACAGACAATGATCAGAAGAAGGAGTTCCTGCCTTGTGACAGCAACCTGCCGATTGGTATCATGGGTGGCTGGAAGTTCTCGTTGCAGGAGACGAACATCATGCCGGGCACTACCCTCTTCCTCTACACCGACGGACTGACGGAGGCTGAGAACATCAGCAATGATTTGTTCGGAGAGGAAAGGATGATTGAGTCGGTACCATTCCTGAACGACTCGAAGGAAATCATCAAGAAGGTGACGGAAGATGTGGGAGCTTTCACAGGTGAAGCAGAACAGAGCGATGACTTGACGATGCTGACCATCCGATATACGAGGCCTGACAACCACCTGCGCTTCAAGAAGGAACTCATGCTGGAGAACGACATCGAACAGGTGCCCCTGCTGAGCGAGTTTGTGGAGGAGGTGTGCGAAGCAGTGGAATTTGATGTGAGCACAACGATGCAGATGAACCTGGCGCTGGAGGAGGCTGTGGTGAACGTGATGAACTACGCCTATCCGAAGGGAACAAAGGGTGACATCCATATTGTGGCAGGTGCCAACGACAAACGTCTGAAGTTCGTCATCAGCGACAGCGGTATGCCATTTGACCCCACGACCCGAAAGGATGTGGACACGACGCTGTCGGCTGAGGAACGCCCCATCGGAGGACTGGGCATCCACCTCATCAATCAACTGATGGACAGCATCAACTATGAGCGCAAGGACAACATGAATGTGCTGACGCTGAGAAAGAAACTGATGACTGATAATGGATAAATAAGAAGATGGAAGACGTACTTTTTTGTGGATTGAATCTGGGTGCATGGATCACCATTGTGACGGTGCTGTCCATGTTCTTGACGCTGATCTTCACGAAACTGCGGGAGGAGGTGGCGTTTCTGGGTGTCATCGCTGTGCTGCTACTGACTGGCGTATTGGACACGAAGGAGGCATTGGGTGGATTCTCATCGGGTTCTGTGGTGGTTATCGGTGTGCTGTTCGCCGTGGTGGCAGGACTGGTGCACACGGGTGTGATGCAATGGATTGTGCGTTATCTGTTAGGCACTCCGAAAAGTTATTCGGGCGCGGTGGTGCGACTGATGTTGCCCGTGGCTGGACTCAGTTCGGTGTTGAGCAACACAACAGTGGTGGCGCTGTTTGTAAGCATCGTGAAGATGTGGGGAAAGAAATTGAACATCGCACCTTCGAAACTGCTCATCCCATTGAGTTACGCTTCTGGAATGGGGGGTGTGTGTACGCTCATCGGTACGCCTCCCAACCTCATCATATCGGGGCTTTACGCCACTGACACAGGAGAGCAACTGAACATCTTCGCCACGACCATACCAGGCTTGGTATGCCTCGCTGTGGGTGTGATGTCTATCTTGGCATTGAGAAAACTGTTGCCAGACCGTCGGAGTGCCGAGGAATCGTTTGAGAACACGACTGACTACACCGTGGAGATGCTGGTGCCTGCTGACTGCCATCACATCGGACAGACGGTGGAAGAGGCTGGATTGACTGCCGTGGAAGGTGGACAGTTGATTGAGATTGTACGCTTCGATAAGGAGGTGATTTCACCTGTCCCTGCGGATGAATTTCTGATGGGTGGAGACAGGCTGGTGTTTGCTGGACGTGTGGAAGAAATCCTCAGTCTGCACAAGAGTCATGGATTGGTGAATGCCGACCACCCCGTGTTCTCTATGGATGAACTGGACAAGAACCGCAAACTGCGTACCGCTTACATCATGCAGGGTTGCGAATTGGCAGGACAGCGCATGTCGGAAACCACCATTGAGCATGACCATCAGTTCACGTTGGTGGCTGTGGCACGTCAAGGTGAACGCATCAGCGAGAGTCCACGCGACATCGAACTGAAGGTAGGTGACTCCCTGTTGATTGAATGTGTGCCAGGCAGTAAGGACATAGAGGTGATGCATGGGTTGCAATTCGTGGAGAATTCTTCCCTCATCCCTTATAGCGGAAGCAAGACGCTGTTGTCGAGCATCATCATGATAGCGATGATTGTGCTGTCGAGCCTCGAAGTGATACCTTTGCTGCAAAGTGCGATGTTGGCAGCCATTGCCATGCTGGTGTTCCGCTGTTGTACGCCTACACAAGCGATGAAAGCCATTGACTGGAACATCCTGATGATATTTGCAGGTAGCGTGGTGATTGGCACAGCCATTCAGAAGACAGGCATAGCGGAGGCGATGGCAAGTGGCATGATGTCGCTCTGCGGAGACAACCCGCTGCTGGTGATGGCGATGATGTGCTTTGCAGGCACGTTCCTCACGGAGTTCATCTCGAACACGGCTGCAGGTGCCATCTTCTACCCCATCGTCTATCAGGCAGCAGTATCTATGGGCGTCAACCCATTGCCGTTCATCATCTCACTGATGATTGCGGTATCGAGCAGTTTTGCTACACCTATCGGCTCTCCAACCCACACGCTGGTGTATGGTCCCGGTGGCTACCGCTTCGTAGACTTCCTGAAAATCGGCATCTGGATGAACATCATCATCCTTGCCGTCAACCTGATCGTCGTCAATCTGATTTATTCACTATAGAAATTAATTATCAACAATTATAAACAAAAGAATTATGAAGACAACAATTCAAGAAGAGAACAACAACCAAGTCGTCTATTTCGAAGGACGTCTCGACACCACCGCATCATCTATGGTGCAGAAAGATTTGCAACCGCTCATCGACAACATCAGTAGCGATGTCATCCTCGATTGCAACCAGTTGGAATACATCTCATCCAGCGGACTCCGCATCTTCCTCGGTATCCTGAAGAGTGCAAAGGCTGGTAACCACCGCGTATTTATTCGTGGATTGAAGAACGACCTGCGTCAGGTGTTCACGATGACAGGCTTCATCAACCTGTTCGAGTTCATCTAAGAACAACCAGAAAGATGTTTTTTAAGAGATACGTCCTGTGGGGCGTATCTCTTTTTTTCATTCTACAAATAGCCCTTAAAGGGGTAGTTTGTGGGTGTTTTCACTTTCTTTGATTAAGGCAAAGGTTCCGATCAGTCAACTAGTCAAACGGTATCTTTTCCTAATTTCGTTGATGTTTTCCTGAAAGTGTTGATAACATTGAAAACTTGCAACCGCTATTTCAATGTCGTAACTTTGCAGCGTGAAAGGTGATGGCGGCCAAACTTTACAAGCGTTCTTTGATTTCCTGATACAAAAATTATCAGTTCTTTTTCTTCACAGCATCTAATGCTCGCAGTGCTTTGCCACGATTGAGTTTGAAGTAAGTTTCGCGGAGTCCTTCAAGCCAGAGGGAGGTGTTGGCTTCATCGAATTTGCGGGACTGCTCGAAGGCGTTGCAGGATTGACGGTAGAGTTGGGTGATGGCGTTCTTCTCCTTGTTGTAGGATGGGTTGGACTTGGGCAAGTTGAAGTTCTCGTATGCCACATGGGCTTGATGCAGATAGATGCTGCCAATGGATGCCCAGGCTTCTGCATCGTCTGCCTTGATGTCGATACACTGCTGGAAGGATTGGAGGGCTTCTTCATAGCGATTCAAGAGAACAAGTTCGGTGCCTGCCACATACCAGTAGTCACGCTGCCCAGGATACAACGATGTCATGCGTTGCACTTTCTGCAAAGCCTGTTCGAACAGTCCATGCTCGTTGTAGTGCTTGACAAGGGTGACATAGAAATAATCCACCTCCGGGTAGGCTTCGAATCCTTGTTCCAACAACTGCACGGCTTGAGTGGTGTCAGCCAGCGCGGCATAGGTCTTGACGCCTATCTCAAGCATCTGAGGTCGCAGGTCATCATCTTTCAGGCTCTCAGGCAGATAGGCCACCACTCCTGATTCATTACCCGAACCATATGCGCTGAGCACGGAGAGCACGGACACCTCCACTTCGTCATCGGGGTCAGCGATGAGGGATTTGCCTTTCGGGTCTTGGAAGATGGAAGAAGATTTGGTCTGCAGATACATGTCGAAGAAACGGAATGCATCGGCATAGGATTTCTTCGTGTAGTGGTACTTGCCCGCCCCCAGCAGATTTTTCCGATAGGGAAGCAAGGTCTGCCCCACTCCACTACGCGCCGGGCGAGGTTTCTTGCCTTCGGCTTGCCGAGCCAAATTCGCCTGCTGCTCGACGCTGTCGCATTGGAGCCCTGTCACATACAGTTCGTAGATGTAGTTGAAGTAACTGAGGGTGTCGGGGTTGGTGTTCAAGTAGATTTTGCGGTTCTCCTGCCCTATCAGTACATCGAGCACATCGAGTTTGTAGCGATACATCTGTGCATCGGCTGCCGCTTCGGGGTGCTGGCGCATGGCATCAGTAAGCACCTGCCGCGCCTGCACAAAGTTTTTCTCCTTCATGCGGGTGCGGTAGGTTTTTACGATGCTGCTTCGCTTGTAGGGCTGAGCAGATAAAACTAAAAGTGATAAACTAACAACTAAAAGTGATAGTATCCTTTTCATATTAGTTGAACCATTTCACGTAGCAGAAGTCCTGACGGTGTGGCAGGTCTGCGTTCTTGGGGTACATGCGGTATGCCACTCTGAAACTGCCTGCAGTAGGAATGACATGAGTGCCCTCGAAGGTGTAGAGGTTGCCATCGCGGCTGGTCACCTTGAATGGCTCCACCTGACTGATGTGGTCGCGACCTTCATCATCACGGTAGAGGGTGACAAGTTCGAAACCAATGGCATCGTCAAGTCCCTGTTCGTCGATGACATACTTCACATGGTACTTCTTACCAGAGAGCACATCACCCTTGAGCATGTCTTCTTCCTTCTCGAAGGACACGACATTGATGCCTTCCCAACGTGAAGCCACGAGTTCCTTCCATGCTGCAATGTCCTTTGCCTTCTTGTAGTTGTCGGCGAAGAGTTCCTTGCGACGCGCTGCCAGTGGGCAGTAGAACTTGGTGAAGTAGTCGTCGAGTTGACGCTTCATCGTATAGTGAGGTGCAATCTGTGCGATAGAGTTCTTGACAGTCTGAATCCAACCCTCAGAGTAGCCCTTGGCATTGCGGGCATAGTAGAGAGGCAGGATCTCGTTCTCAAGCAGCGAGTAGATGGTGGCTGCATCGAGTTGGTCTTGCTGTTCCTGGTTGTGGAAGGTCTTCTTCTCTGTCAATGCCCATCCAGCACCCTCGCGGTAGCCCTCAAGCCACCAGCCATCGAGCACAGAGAGGTTGACAACACCGTTCATGAGCGCCTTCTCGCCTGATGTACCGGAAGCCTCCAAAGGACGTGTCGGGGTGTTCATCCAGATGTCCACACCTGTCACAAGGCGGCGAGCCAACTTCATGTCGTAATTCTCGAGGAAGATAATCTTGCCGAGGAACTCAGGACGACGGCTAATCTCGTAAATCTTCTTGATGAGACCCTGACCTGCACCATCTGCAGGGTGTGCCTTACCTGCGAAGAGGAACTGCACAGGATAGTTAGGATTGTTGACAATCTTAGCCAAGCGGTCAAGGTCGCTGAAGAGGAGGTGAGCACGCTTGTAAGTGGCGAAACGACGAGCGAAACCAATCGTCAATGCATTCGGATTGATCTTCTCGACGATAGACACGATGCGAGAGGGGTCACCCTGATGCTTGAGCCAATCCTCCTTAAATGCCTTCTTGATGTACTCGATGAGTTTTGCCTTCAAAGCCAGACGGGTGTTCCAAATCTCTTGATCAGGCACGTTGTAGATAGCCTCCCAAATCTTCTCGTTTGACTGGTCGGAAAGGAAAGACTTGTCGAAGTTCTTGGCATAGACAGCCTTCCACTCAGATGCCGTCCATGTTGGCATGTGCACACCATTGGTCACATAACCCACGTTGTCCAGTTCCTCTGGGAAGTAGCCTTTCCAGATGCCGTTGAACATCTCCTTGGACACCTTGCCATGCAACCAACTCACACCGTTCACCCATGAACAAGTGTTGCAAGCGAAGGTGGACATGCAGAACTTCTCTCCCTTGTCGTCAGGGTTCACACGACCCATACCCATGAATTCATCCCATGTGATGCCGAGTTTCTCTGCATACTGACCCATGTACTTGCCGAAGAGACCTTCGTCGAAGTAGTCGTGACCTGCTGGCACAGGAGTGTGTACGGTATAGAGGGAAGAGGTGCGAACCACTTCAAGAGCCTCGTTGAAGGAAAGACCACTCTGTACATACTCAGCCAGACGCTGCACATTGGCAAGGGCTGCATGACCCTCGTTGCAGTGGACGATGTCTTTCTTGATGCCCAACTTGTTGAGCAGCAGGACACCACCAATACCGAGCAGAATTTCCTGCTTCAGACGGTTCTCCCAGTCACCACCATAAAGGGCGTGAGTGATGGAGCGGTCATACTCAGAGTTCATGTCGTTGTCGGTATCCAACAGATAGAGTTTCACACGACCCACGTTCACACGCCAAACGAGTGCGTGTACGGTATAGTTGTTGTAAGGCACGTCGATGACCACCTGATTGCCCTCAGCATCCAACTCACGCTCGATAGGCAGGGTTGGGAACACCTGAGCCTCGTAGTTAGCCACCTGCTGACCCTCCATTGAGAGCGTCTGAGTAAAGTAACCATAACGATAGAGGAAACCTACGGCACAGAAGTCGATGTTGGAGTCAGAAGCCTCCTTCACGTAGTCACCAGCCAAGATGCCAAGACCACCAGAGTAAATCTTCAAGACGTTGTTCAAACCGTACTCCATGCAGAGGTATGCCACAGATGGACGCTTGGTGTCGGGCTTCACATCCATGTAGGCACGGAACTCCTTATATACATTGTTGATGCGTTCAACAAGCGCCTTATCTTCCGAAATCTTCTGCAACTTCTCATAGTTCATTCTGCCAAGGAACAGCACGGGATTCTTCTGCACTTCATGCCAAAGTTTGGTGTCCATATCGTTGAAGATGTGACCCACTTCGTTGTTCCATGCCCACCACAAGTTGTGAGCAATCTCGTTCAGAGGCTCGAGAGATGCAGGAACCGATGATCTCACGCTAATCTCACGCCAATTGGGAACATTGGCGTTGCTTACTTGAATTCTCATATTTTTATCAATTAAAGTTTTATGATTTCACTTATTATTTCTTCAGGCGTTCGTCACGTTTTGCGAGCGCCTTGTCGTATGCTTTGTAATAATACTGGATGAAGTGCTTCCAAAGGGCTTGCTCAGCCACCTTCTCCGCATTCTTTCGAGCAGCATCCACCTGCTTCTTGGACATCTGCGAGAAATGCAGAATCGTGTCACGGATGCCATCGCTCACCTCATCGAAGTTGTAGTCAGAACGATGTATCGTCTTCACACCATCCTCAATCTCACTATATACCGACTGTTGTCCGTTGTCTGTCGTCTGTTGTCCCTTCAAACTGTTTGCCCAAAGTCCAAAACCAGCCAAGTCTGTCGTAATGCAAGGTACATGGAATGCCACAGATTCTGTCGGGGTGTAGCCCCAAGGCTCGTAGTAGGAAGGGAACACGGTCAGGTCATCACCGATGAGCATGTCGTAGTAGTCCCTATTGAAGATGCCGTCATTGCCGTCCAAGTAGCAAGGCACGAAGATGACCTTCACCTTATCCTCGGGACGATTGTACATGTCGAGCCAGTTGAACTGCCCCAACACCTTGTCATTCTCGGGCTCATGCAGCACGTGGGTGATGCGTGGGTCACCAATAGGACCATACTCCACAGGATTGTGCTTCTTGTTTGCCAATGCCACCTGCAAGTCCATGCGAGGCTCCTTCATCCAGGCAGGAACCATGACGAATGCCAGCACGTTCTTCTTCAGACGCTCATCCCAACGCAGACGATTCAGTGCATCAATGAACACGTTGATACCCTTGTTCTGGTATTCATAGCGTCCACCAGTCGAAACAATGATGGTATCGTCATCCAAATCAGTACCCATCAGGGTGTTGGCAATCCTCAGCAGATATTTACGTGCAGCCTTCCTTGCCTCGTTGAATTTCGCAGCAGGAGAAGGCACAAAGTCATTCTCGAAACCATTCATCAGAATTTCGTCTGCAGGCTTGTCCAAGAGTTCCGCACACTCCTTGCCTGTAATCTCGCTGACTGTCGTGAAGCAATCCACATTCCATGCTGCCTGCTTCTCTACAGAGTGCTTGGATTCCACACCCAGTTCCGATGCCATCTGGTCGCCATTATAGGCGAAGAGGTAATCGTAGAGGGGTTTGTTGTTACCTGCAATGGAGCGTCCAATCGTGGTGGCGTGTGTCGTGAAGATGGTTGCCACCTCCGGCACATACTTCTTGACATACAAAGCAGCCAGACAAGTCTGCCACTCATGTGCCTGGAACACCACATTGTCCGTCTTCTTCAACTCGAAGAACTTGTAGTAACTCTCCACCACCTTACCTGCAGCCCATGAGAACATCAGGCTCTCATCATAATCACCATAAGAATTCAGGGAGTTCACTTGGAAGTTCTCCCAAGCCCAACCGAATATCTCGTTGCGCTGTTCGAAGAATGGCTTGAAGTCCACCAAAATGGCAATGGGCTCGCCTGGCACTTGCCAACGTCCCACACGGAATGTCACGCCGTCATGAACCTGCGCATGCTTCCGCCATTTTGCCAACAGCGTCTTATTTTCCTTGAATAACGGATTCTTCTTACCTTCCCAGAAATCGGGACCAATGAAGAACACCTTGTCTGTGAGTTTCTCTTGCAGCGTCTTTGCTCTTGTAGATAACACTGTATAGATGCCACCTACCTTGTTGCAGACCTCCCAACTCGATTCAAATATATATTGGGGTTCACGTGTCTTTTTCGCCATAACTAACAAAGTATACTTTTTACCTTAAAAACTCTTTTCGGGTGCAAAGTTACTGATTTATTCTGATTTATGAAATTATTAGAATAAAAAAACGTGCCTCTCTCGTTAAAAAGAAGGGCACGCTCATTCTTTGCTATTCCAGCATGGCAAGAAACTCCTCTTCGGAGACAATCGCCACACCCAGACTTTGCGCCTTTTCCAACTTGGCAGGCCCCATGTTGTCACCAGCCAAGATGAAGGTGGTCTTTTTCGAGATGCTGCCCACATTCTTGCCACCATTCTGCTCTATCATCGCCTTGTATTCGTCACGAGAATGGTGCTGGAACACACCCGATATGACAATGCTCTTGCCTGCCAGTTTATCAGTTTGCCCGGAAAGTTGCTCTTCGGAGAGTTGCATCTGCACACCCTCACTTGCCAACTTGTCCACGATTTCAGCATTCTTGGGGTCTTGGAAGTACTTCACCACAGATTCGGCAATCACCTGCCCTACTCCATCCACTTCCATCAACTCCTCCACAGTGGCGTTTCTGAGTGCTTCCATAGACTTGAAGTGACGGGCTATCAACTTGGCTGTCGTCTCACCCACAAAACGGATGCCGATGGCAAACACCACTCTTTCGAAAGGCACCTGCAACGTGGATTTCACGCCATCCACCACCTT
>JBGUGM010000096.1:0-12380 GCA_045111535.1 Bacteroidaceae bacterium | reverse complement strand
TGCTGACTTTACACGCGTCTTGTTGACGCCACAAATATCTGCTATTGTCAGTTTGTATAAGTCTGATACATCGTGAATTAAACCACGCTGGTAGTAGTCATCCACTGTCTCGGGACCCAAACTGTCGATGTTCATTGCCTTGCGAGAAATGAAATGCTCAATGCGCCCTTTGATTTGAGGAGGACAGGCACTGTCATTAGGACAGTAATGTGCTGCCTCGCCTTCAAAGCGCACCAATTCTGCGCCACATTCAGGGCAAGTCTTAATGAACTGCACCTTCTGCAAACCAGGCTGGCGTTGGTCTTTATCCACACCCACCACCTTGGGGATGATTTCACCTCCCTTCTCCACATACACCATATCGCCAATGTGCAAGTCCAGTTCCTCCATCACATCAGCATTGTGGAGCGAGGCACGTTTCACCACCGTACCTGCCAACTGTACAGGATTCATGTTTGCCACAGGCGTCACAGCACCCGTTCTTCCCACCTGATACGTCACCTCATTCAGTCGGGTGCAAGCCCTTTCAGCCTTGAACTTATAGGCAATTGCCCAACGGGGACTCTTTGCCGTATAACCCAAATGTCGTTGTTGACGCAAGGAGTTCACTTTCAGCACGATGCCATCCGTTGCCACAGGCAAGTTCTTACGTTCCTTGTCCCAATAGTCAATGTATGCCAGCACCTCGTCAATGCTTTGGCATTTCTTCATGCCTTGCGAAATCTTGAAGCCCCACGATGCTGCCTTTTGCAAGTTCTCATAGTGGAAACCATCATTGGGAATCTCATCGCCTAATAAATAATATAGGTATGCATCCAATCCACGTTCAGCCACCACCCTTGAACTCTGCGACTTCAAGGTGCCACTGGCTGCATTTCTCGGATTGGCAAACAGGGGTTCTTCACGCTTTGCCCTCTCTTCGTTCAACTTCTCAAACGAAGTCCAAGGCATCAGGATTTCACCCCGAATCTCAAATTCATGCGGATAACCACTTCCCTCCCTCAGTTTCAAAGGGATAGAACGGATGGTGCGCACGTTGTTCGTCACGTCATCGCCCTTCACACCATCACCTCTCGTCACTGCCTGCACCAGTTCGCCATCCACATAGGTCAGCGAGATGCTCAAGCCGTCATATTTCATCTCCGCACAAATCTCGAAGTTCTCACCTTCCAATCCTTCCTTCACGCGGTTGTAGAAGTCTCTGACCTCACCCTCATTATAGGTGTTTGCCAACGACAGCATCGGATATTTGTGCGCCACAGCCTTGAACGACTGGTTCAAATCACTACCCACACGTTGAGTGGGCGAGTTTGGATCAGCATATTGCGGATAGAACAACTCCAAGTCTTCCAGGTGATGCATCATCTGGTCGAAGTCATAATCCGAAATTGTTGGTTGATTCAACACATAATAATTATAATTGTGTTGCTCCAATTCTTTGCGGAGTTGCTCTATTTCTTCCTTTGGCGTCAAACCTTTTGTTTTTAATTTAAGTTTTTAGGTTAGATGAGTGGCATGCCTGCTTTTGCACATTCCTCACGCATCTCTTCAGGCCAGATAGAGGCTTGAATTTCTCCCACATGAGCCTTGTGCAGCAACACCATGCAAAGACGGCTTTGACCAATTCCTCCACCTACAGAGAGAGGAATTTCATCGTTCACCAACTTCTTATGGAAGAACAAGTTAAGACGTTCCTGTTTACCTTCCAATTCAAGTTGACGAAACAAGGCTTCCTTATCTACACGGATACCCATAGAACTCAGTTCGATGCTGTGTCCAAGAATCGGGTACCAGATGAGGATGTCACCATTCAAACCCTTGTAACCTTCTTCGTTCGGAGTGCTCCAGTCGTCATAGTCAGGAGCGCGTCCATCATGCTTCTCGCCATTCGAAAGTTTACCACCAATACCCATGATAAACACGGCACCATACTTCTTACAGATGGCATCTTCGCGTTCCTTCGGAGTCATGTCAGGATACATCTGCAACAACTCCTCTGAATGGATGAAATGGATATCTTCTGGCAAGAAAGGCTTAATCTGGGGATAGGACTCACACACCAGGTACTCTGTGCGAGTGATGGCAGCATAAATGTCCTTCACAATCTTCTTCAGGAATGCCAACGTGCGGTCTTCTTTGCGGATGGTACGGCACCAATCCCACTGGTCCACGTAGAGTGAGTGCGTGTTGTCCAGTTCTTCATCGCCACGAATGGCGTTCATGTCCGTATAAAGACCATAACCAGGCTGAATGCCATATTCAGCCAGCATCACACGTTTCCATTTGGCGAGGGAATGCACCACCTCTGCCACTTGGTCATTCATGTCCATAATCGGGAACGATACAGGACGCTCCACGCCATTCAAGTCATCGTTCAGACCTAATCCGCGCAACACAAACAAGGGGGCAGTCACACGGCGCAGACGAAGTGCCGTCGAGAGGTTCGCCTGAAAGAAATCTTTGATCTGCTTGATACCCAGTTCCGTCTGGATGGGGTCAAGCAACTGACGATAACCCTCGACTTTAATGAGTTTGCTCATGTCTTATTTAATCTGTAAATAGTTTTAAGTTATTTGTAATTTGGTTGCAAAGGTACAACTAATTTTAATAACATAACAAACTTTTTAGCAAAATAATTGCAAAATGAAAGAAAAACACTCTCGTTTTCTTACACTATTACATAAAAATGGCATATTTGACTAACAAAATAGAGGAAACCACATGGAACAATTGATGTGTTCAAGTGTCTCCCCTCTCACTTTTTTGAATGTTTCACATTATAAATAATAGGGATATCAAAAAAAAGTCGTACCTTTGCACCCGATTTAAATAGAGGATATAGATTAAGCGAAAAAACAAACAAGGAAAAAGTGAAGATGGATTTCAATTTTGACGAGATCATTGACGAAGGGCCAGTTGAAGGCAAAATCAGTTTCATCACAAGCATTGACAACCCCATCAAGGGGAATATCGAGCAGGAGGTGTCGCCAGAGAACCTCATCCCTGTTCTGCCGCTGCGTGGAGTGATGCTGTTTCCCGAAACAATGGTGCCCATTTCGATTGGCAGGGATTCTTCGCTGAAACTGCTGAAGGAGGCGCAGAAGAAGGACATGGCAATTGCCGTGTTCACACAGATAGATGATTCGACTGACGAGCCTGACTATGAACAGTTATATCACACGGGCGTGATTGGCAAGGTGCAGAAAATTATCAAATTGCCTGACGGAAGCCGGACAGCATTGCTGCAGGGCTATACACGTATCCGACTCATTGAGTTGGGATGGAACGGCACCTACAACATTGGACGTGTGGAGAACAACCCTGAGACGGTGCCAGAAAGGGGCAACCGTGAGTATATGGCAGTGACAGACGCTTGTCGCGAGACTGCCATGAAGTTGATGCGCACGAACGAGCAGATGATTGGCTCGGCATTTGCGCTGAACAACATCTCTGACCGCACGCTCATCGTGAACTTCATCTGCTGTAACCTAAGCATCAGCAATAAGGAGCGCATCGTGCTGTTGGAAGAAAACAACCTGTTCGACCGTGCCTATCGTCTGCTGGGCATCCTGCAGCGGGAATACCAATATGTGACGCTGAAGATGGACTTGCAGATGCGTACCCGTGAAGAACTGGACAAGCAACGGAAGGAGTATTTCCTGCGTCAGGAGATGGAGGAGATTCAGGAGCAATTGGGCGAGAAAGGTGGGGATGAAATCCAGCAGATGCGTGAGCAGGCAAAGAAGAAGAAATGGAGCGAGGCGACAGCCAAGGTGTTTGAGGACGCCTTGGAGAAGATGTCACACATGAGCAACCACACGCCTGACTACCAGACAGAGTACTCTTGGGCGCAAACGATGCTGGAACTGCCTTGGAACGAATACACGAAGGATAACCTGAACCTGAAAAATGCGGAGAAGGTGCTGAACAAAGACCACTATGGCATGGAGAAAGTGAAGGAGCGCATCATCGAGCACTTGGCTGTGCTGAAGATGCGTGGTGACTTCAAGAGCCCCATCCTGTGTCTGTATGGTCCTCCGGGTGTAGGTAAGACATCGTTGGGCAAGAGCATCGCAACAGCCATGAAGCGTAAGTATGTGAGAATGTCGTTGGGTGGTCTGCATGATGAAGCAGAGATTCGTGGTCATCGCCGCACGTATGTGGGTGCCATGGCTGGACAAATCATCAAGAACATCAAGAAGGCAGGCTCAAGCAACCCTGTATTCATACTCGATGAGATTGACAAGGTGACGCAACAGACGAATCATGGCGACCCTGCTTCGGCTTTGCTCGAAGTGCTCGACCCAGAGCAGAATGTGGCGTTCCACGACAACTACCTTGACACGGATTATGATCTGTCGAAGGTGATGTTCATTGCGACAGCAAACAACATCTCGACCATCCCTGCCCCACTCCTTGACCGCATGGAGTTGATTGAGGTGAGCGGTTATCTGACAGAGGAGAAGATTGAGATTGCGAAGCGCCATCTCGTGCCGAAGGAACTGGATAATCTCGGTATGAAGGACTCTGGCGTGAAAATCTCGAAGCCAGCCATCGAGAAGATCATCGAGGACTACACGAGAGAATCAGGAGTGCGTGAACTGGACAAGAAAATCAACAAGGTGCTCCGCAAGGTGACCCTCAAATATGCCAAGGATGGTGTGTTGCCAGAAAGTGAACTGAAGGTGGCAGACATAAAGGAATATCTGGGCACAGAGCCATTCAGTCGTGACAAGTACCAAGGCAACGACTACTATGGTGTAGTGACGGGCTTGGCTTGGACAAGTGTAGGTGGCGAGATTCTCTTCATCGAGACCTCCATCAACAACGGCAAGGGAGAGAAACTTGGCTTGACAGGTAATTTGGGTGATGTGATGAAGGAGTCTGCTACGATTGCCTTGCAGTATTTGAAGGAACACTGCGACCTCATCGGCATTACACCTGAATACTTCGAGAATCACAACATCCACATCCATGTGCCTGAAGGTGCGACGCCAAAGGATGGTCCTTCGGCAGGTATCACAATTGCGACATCGTTGGCAAGTGCCATCACAAAACGCAAGGTACGCAAGAACATCGCCATGACCGGTGAAATCACGCTGCGTGGCAAGGTGCTTCCTGTGGGTGGCATCAAGGAGAAGATTCTCGCCGCCAAACGTGCTGGCATCACGGACATCCTCATCTGTCATGAAAACAGAAAGAACATAGAGGAGATTCCTGCCAAGTATGTGAAGGGTGTGACGTTCCACTATGTGGAGAATGTGAAGGATGTATTGGATTTTGCGCTGCTATGACATTTACCCTCGAACATAATGACCCCAAGACGAATGCACGTGCCGGTGTGATTCACACGGATCATGGCGACATTCAGACACCTATCTTCATGCCTGTGGGTACGCAAGCCTCCGTGAAGGCGGTGCATCTACATGAGTTGAAGGATGACATTAAGGCACAAATCATCTTGGGCAACACGTATCACCTCTATCTGCGTCCAGGGCTCGAAGTGCTGGAGGCGGCTGGAGGCTTGCACAAATTCAATGGCTTTGACCGCCCCATGCTGACAGATAGCGGAGGCTTTCAGGTGTTTTCGTTGGCAGGCATCCGCAAGATCAAGGAAGAGGGTGTGGAATTTCGCAGTCACATCGACGGGAGCAAGCATTTCTTCACACCTGAGAAAGTGATGGACATTGAGCGCTCGATTGGTGCTGACATCGTGATGGCATTCGACGAGTGTCCTCCTGGCACCAGCGACTACGACTACTCAAAGAAGTCACTCGAACTGACGGAGCGCTGGTTGGATCGCTGCATCAAGAGATTCAACGAAACAGAACCGAAGTATGGCTATCAGCAGAGCCTCTTCCCTATCGTACAAGGATGTACCTACAAAGATTTGCGTGAACGTGCTGCTGAGAATGTGGCATCGAAAGGTGCGGATGGTAATGCCATTGGAGGTCTGGCTGTGGGAGAACCCACAGAGGTGATGTATGAGATGATTGAGGTGGTGAATGCCATCTTGCCCAAAGACAAGCCTCGCTACCTGATGGGTGTAGGCACTCCTATCAACATTCTGGAAGCCATTGAGAGAGGTGTGGATATGTTTGACTGTGTGATGCCGACACGTAATGGTCGCAATGCACAAATCTTCACGAAGCACGGCACCATCAACCTGCGCAACCAGAAATGGGACTTCGACTTCTCGCCTCTTGACCCCGAAGGCGCATCCTACGTTGATACGATGTACACGAAAGCATATGTGCACCATCTGTTCAAGGCACAGGAAATCCTTGCCCTGCAGATTGCTTCTATCCACAACCTCGCTTTCTACCTGTGGCTGGTGGGTGAAGCACGTCAACACATCGTGGCAGGTGACTTCAGCGTGTGGAAGGCAAAGATGGTGGAAGAATTGGGGAGAAGGCTGTAAGTCGAGAGCCAACAGTTGACGGCTATACATTATTTATATATAATATAAGGCAAAAAGATTAGGCACATTGGTACTGTTTGAAGAAGTAAACGGGAAACTGGTTCCACGTGGCAGCGAGGAGGACATCCAAAACTACCTCAACTACAAGAAGGAACAGCAAAAGAAGACGCGCCACCGCTCGCTACGTTCGAGGGTGGGAAGGAAGTCGTCTGCCCTGAATTGGCTGAACGAGCACCTGCCCCTGTCGCGTCTTGACCGCTACATCATCGGCAAGTTCCTCGGCACTTACTTCTTCTCCATCATCCTGATTATCAGCATTGCTGTGGTGTTCGACTTCAACGAAAACATCGACAAGTTCCTGCAGCACGATGCCCCGATGGAGGAAATCTTTTTCGACTACTACCTGAACTTCATCCCCTTCTACTCGAATCTCTTCAGCCAGTTGTTTGTCTTCATCGCGGTCATCTTTTTCACCACGAAACTGGCAGACAACTCGGAAATCATCGCGATGCTCTCGACAGGCACCAGTTTTGCCCGCATCGTGAGACCATACATGATATCAGCAGCCATCATCGCTTTGCTCAACTACGGGCTGGGTTCTTACGTCATTCCCAAAGGAAATGTGAAGCGTGTGCGCTTTGAGAACAAATACAAGAACAGAGGACGCCAGGACTTCAGCGCCAACGTGCAGTTGGAAGTGGACAGTGGTGTCATCGCCTACTTTGGACGCTACGAAGAGAGCATGAAGACAGGCTTTGACTTCACCCTCGACAAGTTTGAGGACAAGAAACTCGTCAAGCACCTGCAAGCCCTGAGCATCCAATACGACACCCTCTCCTACGAGCCTTACCATTGGATTATCACCAATTATCAGACACGTGACCTGCAAGGCATGCGAGAGGTCATCCAGACGGGTTCCAAACTCGACACCATCATCCCCATACAGCCCCAAGACCTGATGGCATCGCGTGATATGGAGATGACGCTCACCACACCCGAACTGAGCACCTACATCGACAGGCAGAAGGAACGTGGATTTGCCAACATCCAGCAGTTTGAGGTGGAATACTGGAAACGTGGTGCCACCTCCTTTGCCACCTTCATCCTGACGCTGATTGGCGTGTCCATCTCGGCACGAAAGCGCAAGAACGGTATGGGTATTGCACTGGGTATCGGCTTGGCGCTGACCCTCACCTACATCATGTTCCAGACGGTGACATCGAGCATGGCAATCAATGCCAACTTCCCTGCTGCCCTCGCAGTTTGGATACCCAACGTCGTGTTTGCCCTCATCGCCCTCTACTACTACAAGAAGGCACCGAGGTAACCCATTAAACCTATTTCCCCACTCAACCCATTAACCCCATCAAAAAATGTATTTTGACGAATTAGACATATCTGACGATTTGCTGGACGCCCTCGATGCGATGAACTTCGAGGAGTGTACACCCATCCAGGAGCAAGCCATCCCCAAGATTCTGGAGGGGCATGACCTGATGGGCATTGCCCAGACAGGAACAGGAAAGACAGCAGCCTACCTCCTGCCCGTGCTCGACGAACTGAGTCACGGCAACTATCCGCAGGATTCTGTCAACTGCATCATCATGGCGCCCACCCGCGAATTGGCACAGCAGATTGACCAGCAGGTGGAGGGCTTTGCCTACTACCTTGATGGCGTGTCGTCTGTGGCTGTATATGGAGGTAATGACGGCATCCGTTTTGAACAGGAACGCAAAGGACTGGAACTGGGTGCAGACATCATCATCGCCACCCCTGGACGACTCATCAGCCACCTGAATGGCGGACATATAGACTTGAAGAAAGTGTCGTTCTTCATCCTCGACGAGGCAGACCGTATGCTCGACATGGGCTTCTACGACGACATCATGAAGATTGCCTCTTACCTCTCCGAAGAGCGCCAGACCATCATGTTCTCTGCCACCATGCCCGACAACATCCAGAAACTGGCGCAGAACATCCTGCACAACCCTGTGGAGGTGAAGATTGCCGTGTCGAAACCTGCGGAGAAGATTCAGCAGATGGCTTATGTCTGCTACGACGGCATGAAGGACAAGATTGTGGAGAAGGTGCTCAGCGACGACACCCTCGACCGCGTCATCCTCTTCGGCTCTTCCAAGATGAAAGTCAAGGAGTTGAGCATTACGCTGAAACGCAAGGGGTTCAATGTCGGCGCCATGCACAGCGACTTGGTGCAAAGGGAACGTGAGGAGATGATGCTGGCATTCAAGAACCGGCGCATCAACATCCTCATTGCCACGGACATCGTGAGCCGAGGCATCGACATCGACGACATCCAGATGGTCATCAACTACGATGTGCCCCATGATCCCGAGGACTATGTGCATCGCATCGGAAGAACCGCACGTGCCAACCGAGACGGACAGGCAGTCACGCTTGTCACCCCCAAGGATTGGCCACACCTCCTCAAAATTGAACGTCTCATCGAGAAAGAGATACCCAAGCCCGACCTTCCTGAAGGATGTGGCGAGAAGCCCGAAATCAGCAAAAGTGCTTCGAAGGGGCGCCACACACCTGGCAGACATGGCGGCAAGGGACGCTACAACAAACGGGGACATGGAGGCAAACGACACGGAAAGCCCCAAAACAAGCCCTCAAACAATGCCCAACAATAGGTATTCCATGCTACAAACGGGGTGTTTCAACTTTTTTAACTCGCATAAAGAACGAGAACTCCACAAAAAGGCTTAATTTTGCAGTCGAAAACAATTGTTTATGACCAATAATAGAATGAATAAGATAAAACTTGTCCTCATCGCCGCATCATTTGCGCTGGTGGCTCATGCCCAGAACGGCATCAACACGCCCTACTCCCGCTATGGCTTCGGCATCCAGTCCGAACGTGCATTGGGATTCAACAAAGGTATGGGTGGCGTAGCGCAAGGATTCCGCAACGGACAGGAAATCAATATCGCCAACCCTGCCTCCTACTCAGCGGTTGACTCCACCACAGCCCTCTTCGACATGGGCATCTCCCTGCAAAACAGCAACCATAAGATGAGCGACCTGCAACAGAACGTGCGCAACAGCAGTTTCGACTACTTTGCCTTCCAGTTCCGTGCTTTCAAGAATGTCGGCATGACTGTCGGCATCATGCCCATCACCAACATCAAATACAACTTCTCCTCTTCCAGCGAGACTCTTCAGGGGACGGAGAACGTGACCTCTTCCTACGGTTTCAATGGTGATGGAGGTCTGCGCGAAGTCTTCTTCGGCACAGGATGGCGTCCTTTCCGTCCCGTCTCCATTGGCTTCAACGTCCGCTACATCTGGGGTGACTACACCCACAACGCCAGGATGTCCCTCAGCGACACCTATGCCTTCAACCTTGCCCGCACCTATACCGGCGAAGTGGGCACCTACAGTTGGCAGGCAGGTCTGCAGTACATCCAGCCACTCAGCAAGAAAGACAAGATTGTGCTGGGTGCCACTTACACCTACGGACACAAACTGGGCAGCGAGGCAACCCGCACCACACAAACCCTCAACTCCTCCACAGTCGAGGAGGCAACCCGCGACACCATCAAGAACGCGTTCCAGTTGCCCCACGCCGTTTCAGCAGGTGTGACCTATTATCACTCCAACACCCTGCGCGTGGGCGCTGACTTCGAATTGCAGAAGTGGTCAGAGTGCCGATTCCCCAATCAGCAGACAGGCGTATCATCCAGCACCATCTCGGAAACGTACACCTCCACCAAGGGACAACTCAACGACCGCACCAAGATATCAGCAGGATTGGACTGGACACCAAACCCTGACGGCAGAGGATTCAAACGCTGCACCTACAAGGTCGGAGGCTACTACTCGCAGACCTATGCCAAGGCTGACCCCTCAGGCACCATCACAGACAAGCCTTACGAGTTCGGCGTTTCAGCAGGTTTCACCATCCCCTTCACCCAGGCTTGGCGCATGCGTCCAAGACTCAACCTTGCTGTGCAGTGGACACACACCAACATCCCCTACCTCAACGTAGCCACCATGAAGAAAGGCACGCTCACGGAGAACTACCTCCGACTCTGCGTAGGCATCACCTTCAGTCAGCAGTGGTTCCAGAAGTGGAAGGTTCAGTAACACAGGCAACGGGGCGTTTCAGCATCTCAAATAGACTTTTCCCTATCAATAAAAAGGAAAATACCGCACGAATCTGAGATTCATTCGCTAACTTTGCACCGTCAAACAAATAAAGACAAGAATTCAAGAACTTAAAACAATAAAAGATTATGAAGAAGATTTTATTCGCATGCGCCCTTGCATTCATCGCAGTGGCAGCATCTGCACAAAACCTCAAAGGCACTTCTGTGAACGACCGCATTGGTCATGGTCAGGACTCCATCGACGTGCTCGGCAGCCTCTCACTCTATCAGGATGCCTTCAAGCGCCAGAGTTATGTTGAAGCCATCGAGCCATGGGAGTTCGTGTTTGAAAAGGCACCCCTCTCTCAGGTGCGCGTCTATACCGACGGTGCTTGGATGTTCGAGCAACTCATCCAGAATGAGACTGACGCCAACAAGAAGAAGGAATACTTCGAGAAGTTGATGAACATCTACGACCAGCGTCTGAAGAACCTCGACGCCCTCAACTCCTTCGCCACTCCTAAGACCACATCCACGAAGGGTAACATCATCTGCCGCAAGGCCTATGACTACTACTACTTCTGCCCAACGATGAACAACAACGAGGCATACAAGATGTTCAAGGAAGGCATCGACGACATGGGTCCCAACACCGAGGGTTTCGTCCTCTTCGGATTCATCGAGTGCTCCTACAACCGCTACCTGCAGAACAAGGACAACATCGACGTGCGTCAGGACTTCATCCAGGACTACATGAACACCAACGACATCTGCGACCGTCTGCTCGATCAGGCAAAGGAATTCCCAGCAGAAACCATTCCTGCTGACCCAGAGTCAGAAGATTCCACCAAGTGGGTGGAGCAAGTGGTGCTCTCTCCTGAGGCTCAGAAGATTGTCGACAACTACCAGCCCGTGCAGGACAAGGCAAACGACCTCTTTGTTTCCTCTGGCGCTGCCGACTGCGACGCCCTCGAGAAGATCTACGGTGCACAGGTGGAAGCCAACAAGACCAACTTGGCATACCTCAACTCCGTGCTTGCCATCCTCACCAACTTCGAGTGCGACAAGTCTAACATCTACTACGTGGCAGCCGACTACGCCTATCAGATCAACAAGACTCCACAGGCAGCCATCGGTAAGGCATCCAAACTCCTCAAGGACGGTGACGTGAACGGCGCCATCAAGTACTTCGACGAGGCACTCGGTCTGGAGACTGACAACGCCAAGAAAGCCAAGTACGCTTACATCGTGGCAGCGCTCATGTATCGTAAGGGCAACCTCGCACAGTGCCGTCAGTACTGCCTGAAGACCCTTCAGTACAACCCATCCAATGGTGGCGCATACCTCCTGCAGGCAAACTGCATCGCACGCTCCGCATCAGGCGACAACCTCCAGAAGAGTTACTACTACTGCCTCGCATACGACTACTGCAACAAGGCAAAAGCTGTTGACCCATCATCTGCAGCCAAGGCAAACCGTGCAGCAGCCAACTACGCAGCACACTTCTATCCAAAGTCTGAGGCATTCTTCGCAGGCATCAAGGCAGGTCAGACCGTCAGCGTTCCTGGCTACGGCTCCACCACCCTCCGCCTTCGCTAACCAGCCCACGCGCTGGGCGATTTTCGCCATTCGGATTGTATGACAATAAAGTTCTCACATATCAGTATTATTACAGCAGTCATTATGGCTGCTGTAATGGTATTGTCCTTTCCATCCTGTAGCGACAGCAACGAGAAGGTAGGACCCGACATCGGTGAGCGTGACTCCTTGCCCACCCTCAAAAGCATCGGGGTCAGCACCCTCATCAGCGACTCAGGCGTCATCCGCTACAAGATCATCTCCGAAGA
>JBGUGM010000095.1:0-4182 GCA_045111535.1 Bacteroidaceae bacterium | reverse complement strand
CTGCACCGCAATGCGGGAGAGTAGGTCGCCGCCTTCTTGAGGAGAGACGCTTTCAGGAGTTATCCTGAGGGTGTCTCTCGCTTTTTTAAAGAATTAGCGTGGGGAATTTGGTCTTTGTTGGAATGTGATGACATCTGCACAAGCACTACCATTTGGATGAATGTCGAGAAAGTGCTTGAGGTCATAATCGTTATCTGCTCGATAGATGATGGCAATGCTGTCGATTTGGGAATTTCTTCCAAAGAATCCTCTGCGATAGCGATATTGTTGAATGGCATGACAGATGTGTAGCATCTTCTGTCTGTTGATGGCAACTTGCGGTTCACCATACAAATCAGAGGTGCGTGTCTTTACTTCGATGAAGTGCAGGGTGTTGTCTTTCATGGCAACGAGATCAAGTTCACATCCTCGATGAAGGTTCCAGTTGTGGTCAAGAATCTGATAGCCATTGTTGGTGAGATAGAGCGCAGCCAATTCTTCACCTGTTCTACCTATCTTCTGTGATGTCCTGTTCTTTTGTCTCCGATAGTTCTTGTACTCTTCCTGCTTCTGTTCCACTTGTTCTTGGGTAAGGTATCCACCAGCAGGGATGAGGTGACAGACGGTGTATTTTTCGTGGAGGTATTTGCCAACGAACGTGTATCTTCTGCTTTGGGCAATCTCCTTCTGATTGTCGATGATGCAGATGGTATTCCCTTCCTGCATTTCTTGCTCTATTAGTCTAATACCTTCAAGGAAGTTGTTGGATTTGATGACCTTACTGTATAGAATAGTTCCTTTGCTATTTCTGACTTCGCTGGGAAAAACACCAAAGTGTTGGACGCACGGAAGGTAAGTGATGTTGTGTTGTTGCAACACCTCTTGCAGTTGATCAGCAGGCGTGTTTTGTATGCTTCTTGAATAGGTTTGTGGACGACAATCAATCACACAATTGATGTGATAGGGTTGTATGATGCAGAGTAAATCCTTTACGTCAATGCTGATATTTCCGTAAGTATAGATGATAGGTTTTCCTTCCATGCAATTCTCACTTAATCGGTTCTTGTTCTAAAAGAGGATGTGCCACAATTATGACACATCCTCATGATAGGGTTTAATGAACTTTCATCAATCTACGTGATTACTTGCTGTAGTATTTTTTATACTTGGCTGCAAGAGCAGTCTGCTGAGTGTTGTTGTAGAGAATGTAGAGTCTTTCTCCCCAGAATTCTGGCTCAGTAGGAGTGGCAGTTTCAAGTTCCTTGTATAATTTGATGGCTTCTTCCATGTCTGCTTTTTTAGAGCCATTGGTCTGTGCAATCATCCATGCTGCACCTGCTGCCAAGATCAGGCACTTAGGCTCATCAGGGAATTTTGCTTTTGCAGCAAGAGCAATGTCTTTTGCTTCTGCGTATCTTTTCTCATCAAGAGCAATTTGACCATCCATCAAGTAAGCATTCACAGCGTTCTCATCGTCTGAGAATTCATCCTTGATGAGTTGGATGGCCTTCTTGAGAGCCTCTGTGTTGCCATCCTTTGCATATTCGCCACCATTGTAGAGGTTCTGCATCAGGACGAAGGCAAAGTTGGTACGCAAATCCTTCTGTTCAGGATCATCCTTCAAAGCATCGATACCTTCCTGAAGATACTTCATCTGCTGTTTTGTGGCATTCTTCTCACGATAGTAGTTTGCCAAAGATTGGTAAGCCACGCCCTTGTACTTCGTGTTCATCAGAGCCTCGTACACAGAAACAATCTTCTCTTCAGGTGTTCCTTCGATGTGAAGATAAGACTGGGCACGGAAAGCCTTGGCATAAGTCTTCCAGTCGTTCAGGTTATCATTCTTGAAATCCTTCATCAGATTGGAACCCTCCATCAGGCTGAGGAATGTCTCAGCATACTGGGCGCCCTTCTTGAGTTCATCCTGGTTTTCGCTGTTAGAAGCATTCTGTGATGCCTGCAACAACTGAATGGCTGCATTGGCTGCCATGATCTGGCATCTCTGGTGAACCTGAGCCTTCTCTTCTGGCTTTGCCTTGGCTTCAAGTGCCATGTACTCGTCATACTTCTGAGCGCTATTGACGAGTTGCAGACCTCTGTCGAGGAGTTGCTTCTTCAATTGCTCGTTGTCAGGATCAGCCTTCACTTCGGCTTCTTCTTTCTTGTAGTACTCATAGTAGATGTCCGAAGCAGTTCTCCAAGTGTCAAGATCCTTGTTGGTGAACTCATTCTGAATGGCAGATTCAATCAGTGGGAGAGCGCCTGCGAGTTTTCCGAAGTCAGTCTCCTTGCGGTCGTACACTTCATTTGGAATGGAAGTCTCATAGATAGACTTCGCTTTCTTGAAAGTGGCTTTTGCCTCTTTCTCGGCCTCTTTCTGTGCCTTCAAGGCTTCCTTGTCCTGTGCATAAGCGGAGGAGAGGAGGAAAAGACCTACCATCATCAAAACTAATTTTTTCATAATTGATACGGTTTTAATAAGTTTATAAATCAGGTTGTTTATTATTCTTGCGTGTTATTTGCCTCAGGTGTTTCAACACCTTCTTCATTCAGGTCTTCAGGCTCTTCCGAGTGTTCCACCACGCAGACAGAACTGATGACATCGTTACGCTTCTGAATGTCGATGAGTTTCACGCCTTGCGTGTTGCGTGAAGACTTCTTGATGTCAGCCACAGCCAGACGAATCGTCACACCGCTCTTGTTGATGATCATGATGTCCTCATCCTCCATCACCTTCTTGATGGCAACCAGTTTGCCCGTCTTCTCTGTGATGTTGATAGTCTTGACACCCTTACCGTTACGGTTTGTGATGCGATACTCGCCGATGGTTGAACGCTTGCCGACACCCTTTTCGGAGAGTACCAAGATGGTTGGCATGTCTGGATAGAGTTCTTCGTCAGTTCCGTTCTCCTCTGCGTTCTCGTCATAGCCTTCTGGCTTCGTGAGGGCAATCATGCCTACTACCTCGTCGTCTTCGTCTTCATCCAGGCGCATTGCCTTCACACCCGTAGCACTACGTCCCATGTTGCGGACAGTGCTCTCGTTGAAGCGGATGGCACGACCATTGTGGTTGGCAATGAGGATTTCGTCCTTACCACTTGTCAAGAGTACCTCTACCACCTCGTCACCTTCGTTCAGGTTGATGGCGATGATACCATTGTTACGTGGACGTGAGTAGTTGACGAATGCAGTCTTCTTGATGATGCCGTAACGCGTACAGAAGATGAGGTTGTGGCTGTTCACCCATTCTTCATCGTTGATGTTCTCGATGCAGATGAATGCTGTCACCTTATCGTCGCTGTCGATGTTCAGCAGGTTCTGGATGGCACGACCCTTGTCGACACGTGAACCCTCTGGGATGTTATACACCTTCATCCAGAAGCAGCGTCCCTTCTGTGTGAAGAACATCATCGTGTTGTGCGTGTTAGCAGGATAGATGAACTCGATGAAGTCCTTGTCGCGTGCCGTTCCACCCTTCACACCGATGCCGCCACGAGCCTGAGTGCGGAACTCGGTGAGGGTAGTGCGCTTGATATAGCCGAGGTGACTCACCGTCACAACCACTTCTTCCTTCGCATAGAACTGCTCGGGGTCGAAGTTCTCGCTTGCAGTCACATCAATCTCCGTCTTACGCTCGTCACCCCACTTCTCCTTCACTTCGAGGAGTTCGTCCTTCATCACCTTCTTGCACAGTTCTGGGTCATCCAGAATCTGCTGGAGATATTCAATCAACTTCATCAAGTCGTCATACTCAGTATGCAGTTTCTCCTGCTGCAGACCCGTCAACTGGCTGAGTCGCATATCCACCACATACTTCGCCTGTGCTTCATCAAATCCGAAGCGCTCCATCAAGCGTGTCTGAGCATCCAGTGGAGTCTTGGATGACTTGATGATCTGTACCACCTCGTCAATGTTGTCGCTGGCAACGATAAGTGCCTCGAGCAGGTGTGCACGCTCCTCTGCCTTCTGCTTGTCGAACTTCGTGCGACGAATCACCACATCGTGGCGATGGTTCACAAAGTAGCGGATGCAGTCCTTCAGCGAGAGTTGCTTTGGACGGCGATCTGCAATGGCGATGCAGTTCACAGCGAAGGTGCTCTGCAGGTCAGTCAGTTTGAAGAGTTTGTTGCGCACCACATTGGCATTCGCCTCACGCTTGATGTCAATGACGATACGCATACCCTCGCGGTCAGACTCATCGTT
>JBGUGM010000094.1:0-3161 GCA_045111535.1 Bacteroidaceae bacterium | reverse complement strand
CGCTACCAGTGATGATAGCGATTCTTGAGTTTGGGCGTTTTGACCTCACAGGAGAGTCAAATTACCTTTGCGAATGTTTTGTCACTCTTCGTCTTTCGGCTTGATTGTGATCTTCATCGTGCAGCCGACGTCGTGATTACTCTTCAGTCGGAGGCGGATGTTGTAATCGCCCGGAGCGGCATCTGACCGATAGACATACAGACGGGCAGAATATCTTCCGTTGTAGTGGACATAGCGGAAATTGCCGTCGGGGTCGGACTCTGGGTCGATCTCTATGGCAGAATCGTCAAACTCCTCGTCTTCGCTCTCCCTCGGTGCCCAGTCCTCTACGTGGTAACTACAATAGTAGCCAGGACTTACCTCCTGCTCCTCTGGACCCACCTTGATCATCGTGTACTTCCAGCCTTCGCCGGTGGCAATCGTCATGGCTGACTTGCAAGATGGCCTGCTCTTGAGCGAGAAGACTACATAAACGCTCTTGTTGTCGTTAGGCTTCACAGAGGTGAGGGTCTGCGTGGCGGCATCCCAAGTGAAGAAGCCCTCATCGGCACCATCGTATGCGCTGCTATAATCAGCGGATTGACCTGCAATCTGTACGTCGCTCCAGTCCCACTGAGCGCCTTCTTCATAGTACTGATCCACTTTCACCTTCGTCGATTCGCCGACTTTCAGGTATTGTGACTCAGAACTCAGTTGCATGGAAGTGATGGTCGGTATGTGCATCTTCATCGTGCCCTTGCCATAGACCTCATACTCGTCGCCATCTTCCATCTGATCAGTCTCATAGTTATAGGTCTGGTTCTCGAACACCAAGTAGAACAGCAGTTCGTACTCGCCCGTGTACTCTTCATCGCCTGGAGCACGGCGCTTGACGCTGGCTTCTGTTCTCTTACTCATCCTGAGCAATATCTTGCTCTCAGGCTTCAAGTTGCCCTCCGTAGCTATTCCCGACTCACCCGTATGAGCGCCAAAGAAGGCATTCAAGTTACATTCATCGGTGTAAACACCAAAGCCAAACTTGCCGCCAGGAGTATTCTCGAACGACTGTCCCGTAAGTGCAGTAACAACATTGACAATGTTCCAAGGCAGATTTCCCCAAGCATCGCCCAGCGTCATGCCTTCGGCGTCAGCATCCTCCAAGAAGAAGTTGATAAAGTCCTTTCCTTCCTTTCTCCATTCCGAATACTTCGGAGCATAGGAACGTTCCTGCGTCTCACCGGTCTTCTTGTTCTCGATGACATAGACATTCTCCTTCTGCTTCAGGGCTTTCTTCAGTCCTTCGTCAGTGATGATATCGTCTTCGCCTTCAGCCTTGATATTGCCAGTGGCGATGCCTGACCAAGCACCAGGCTCACTCAGAGTGATGGTGGCAGTGACGGAACCTTCCTCGAAATCTGCCTCTGGCGTGAAGGTGGCTGTAGCGATACCTTCTTTGGTTGTAACGCCCGATGCATTGCAACTACCGCCCTTGGCCTCGAAGTAGATGGTCTTTCCGGCTACACCAGCCCAAGCCTCAGTCTTCGAAGAGTACTGCTCCAACTTGAAGGTGACAGTGGCACTCTCAGCATCTTTGGCAATGGTCTGCTGACCAGGTTCTGCCTGCAGACGGTACTGGATGGCAATCGCATTCCATTCATCAGCCTTGATGGCATCCTCTTCTTCGCCTTCCTCAGCCTCGGCACCCTGTACCACCTCAGCAGTGATCTTACCGCCCTTCACGTCGGTCAGAGTGAAGAATGCGCTGACGTTACCATCCTTATCTGTATAGCCATATTCATCCTCCAATTCGCCACCCTCAGCCTCGAAGTGCACGAGGACAGCCGGTGCGTTGTATTCGGTGCCAGTGAGGTAGTTCTTGTTGGTCACGTGATACTTCACCTCCTTCTTACCGTTCACAAGCATCTCTTCTTCTTTCTCGTTGAGCAACTCGATTTCGTCTGGCAAGCTGACAATCGGCAAGTCAAACACATTGATAGGGTCAATCTCACCAAGGTCTTTCTTCCAGAAGAAGAGGTCGAGACAAAGTCCAAGTCCGAGGTCAATACCCGTGCTGACGCCTGCATTCCAAGCCACATATTGGTTGTCCACCAGTCTGCCGTCGGCTTCTGCCTTCAAGTAAGGTTGTGGACTGATAGTAGGACAGAGCACCTTGTAGATGCCAATTTCTATCTTCGGATAAGCAGTGGCACGAGCCTCTGCATGTGCCTTGATGTCCACATCAGGACCTACCATCTCCAGAGTCTTCTCACACTCGGCAATCTTCGATAGACCCTTCTCGGCATCCCATTCCACACCGTAAGTCACCGTGTTCGAAGCGGTGATGCCAGCCGTCACGCTTGCTTCGCCCGAAGCACCCAGACTCACCTCTGCCATGAGGTCAGCACCTACGCTGATATAGACAGGAACAGTACCCACCATGAAGGTGTACTTCGCCTTGAAGACATCCTCCTTCAGAGTCCACTCCTTCTTCCACTCCACAGAACTTGCCACAAGGTACTTCATCACCATTTCCATGTTGAAGCCACCCTCAAGAGCAATCTTCAAATTCTGCAGGTCACCCATGCGCACCTTCTCCCATGGCACATCGCCAAAGTCGAAGGAGAACATGCCCTTCAATCCAATGTTGAAGTTCAACTTGTCCCAAGAGAGTGACTGTGTACCCTTTTCCCAGAGCACACGACCATCGTCGTTGTATTCCCAGTTGATGAATTCGTTCTCAAATCCCACAGGAGCCTTACGACGGTCACTCGACGCAAACTTGTCCACATTGTAGATTTCCACGTATTCCTCACCCGTGAACACTTCCACCTTGACAGGTGTATAGATGGCTTCTGTATCTGAAATGCCCTGTACCTTTCTCCTGTTACTGTTAGCAGAAGCCTCTGTAGCAAGGGTGAACTTCTTACCCTTAAACAGGTTACCCATCACACCCTCACGAGTGGCGAGAGTGACGGTCTTGCTTCCCTCTGCCTGTTGCACATTATCAATCAAACGGATGACGTAAGAGTCGTCGCTCGGCAACAGCACCACATCATACTCACCCATTGCAGGCACATCACCTGTGAAAGTCAACTGTGCCGCTCCACTATCCTCGTTGAAACTGTCGAGTGTCGTGCTGCTCCAGTCAATCGGGATGTAATGCGAATCTGTTTTGCCTGCCT
>JBGUGM010000093.1:0-1552 GCA_045111535.1 Bacteroidaceae bacterium | reverse complement strand
CGGCCAAAGGGATGTCTATCAGTGCACGTGCATTGTGGATTCAGGCTTACAAGGATTATGTGGGCAAGGGACAGCTTGCTCAAGGTGTAGAATGCGCTTTGAAGGCCACTCCGCTCTATTATCGTGAAAACCTTTATAATGAGGCATTCGACCTGCTGCGTGGTGTTGATGCGCACATTGCAGTCAGCAAACAGAGTAGTGCCGTGAAGGCTTCATTGCGTTATGCCGTGTCTAAGGAGCGTATGTCCATGTATCTGCGGATGCGCAAGAGTGAGCGTGTGAAGGAGTATATTGAGCAGATGGAGAAGTGGTCCAGCGAGTCGGGCGATGAAGACCTCAAGAATGACTTCCTCTATCACAAGGCCATTTACTATTACACCTTTGGAAAGACATCTGAAGGCAATGAGGTAGTGAAGGAGATGACGGTGAAGATGACTGCTGCCAAGGATTACAAGAAGGTGGATGAGGTGTTCAAGACCTTGATTGCGGGTGGACGCCGTTCGGGCAATGCCAATATGGTGGCACAGGCCTACGACAACTATATCGCTTGGAAAGACTCTGCCAGCGCCAAGATTTTGGCTGAGGAGACAGGGGCCTTGAAGAAGCAGATTGCGGCTCATGAGAACACAATTGAAGAGAAGGACAGCACCCTCGCTGTTCGTCAAGGTGTCATCGTGGGTCTCAGCATCTTGGCCGCAATATTGGCCGTCGTGCTTGTCTTGGGCGCATTGGTTCTGCTGCGTTTCATCGCCTTGACGCGCAAGCAGAAGAAGACGATTGCCCGCCTGAACGAGAACAATGCCCTGAAGGCTTCGTTCATCAGCAATATCTCTGCCCAGCTGACCCCCACCTTGCAGCGTCTTGATGCCCAGCAGCCAGAGGTGAAAGCTCTTGTGGACTTCTCAGACCACATTCAGACTCTTTCTCAACTGGAAACGAGTACGGACGAGTCTGTTGAAGTGGAGGATGTCCAGTTGGCAACATTCTGCGAAGGCCTCATGAACCAGGTTCGTGGCAAACTGAACCGCGATGTGGAGGCTACCGTCGATGCACCCAAGATGAGCGCATCTATCAACAAGGAATATGTGTCCCACATCCTGCTGCACTTGCTTCGCAACGCAGCACAGTACACGCCGGCAGGTGGTCACATTGTCTTGGCCTTCAAAAAGCGTGGTGCCCACAAGCTTCAGTTCCTCGTGTCCAATACCGGCAGCAGCATCCCAGAAGAGAAGCGAGAAGATGTCTTCAAGCCTTTCCTTGAGGTGAAAGACCTCACCACTGGCGACGGTCTTGGCCTGCCTATCTGCAAACAAATGGCCATCAAGATGAATGGTGACCTCGACATAGACCCCGAATTCACGAAGGGCGTGCGTTTCGTGCTGCACCTGCAAGGTTAACAGCCCAACAGAATCCAGATGTAAGCATGCCCCACACCCGTGCAAGGTGTGGGGCATGCTTGCATAAAGAGCGGATTTTAATTGACAACGTTTGTTAATTGATAATTGACAATTGACAATTGACAACGTTTGTAGCAGCGAGAGCAGAGTCAAGC
>JBGUGM010000092.1:0-5879 GCA_045111535.1 Bacteroidaceae bacterium | reverse complement strand
ACAAAGTAAAACATTCGTTTTAACTTTTTATTACCCAAACAATTTAGACCATTTCACAAATCGTTCCACTCCTTCCTCGCCAAATCGAGAGAGAGAATGAATGGCTTGTTCCAGTGTCTTTTCCGTAGTGAGTTTAGTCTTGGAGAAGAACTTATCAGCATAGCAGATGATTTGCTCTTCAATAGTTTCGGGCAACAAGTCCTGATGAAGTACAGGGAGATTCTGTTCTTCAATATCATGCAAGGAAAGCCCTGCACCTGTATGTCTTTCACACACTCTGGCATGACGTGGAAATCCTTCAGCACGAAGCAGTTCCGCACCGATGATACCATGACGGAGGTAGTGCTCTGTACCCAAGCAATGGATGCCTGCTGCATCGCAACGGAATATGCCGATGTCGTGGAGCATGGCGGCCTCTTCCACGAACTGACGGTCAGCATGCAGTTCGGGATGTTTGTCAACAATGGCGAGGGCTTTTTCTGTCACTAAGCGACTATGCACCATTAGAATGTGGCGCAGTTCGTTGTCCTCGGGGTAGTATTTATCGATGATGGCTTGATAATCCATAAGGTAAAAATCTTCTGTCAGTTGGTTGTATTCAGGTGTCCTTTGTCCCTTGGTATCATACAACGTCAAGGTGTTCGTTTCCGTGAGTTGGATGGTGGCGCTGAACTCCAACAGGACACGATTGAAGGGTTTGCTTTCTTTCGAACGGATGTTCAGACGACGGGTCAGATAGAGTCTGTTTGCCACACAAATGCTGATGAAATCCGTTGCACTTTGGTGAGGAATAATGACACAGAAACGCCCTTCTTTTGTCAATAATTTTGATGCGTTTTCCACCAATATTTCAAAGGGCAAAGAGGTGGTGTGACGAGCCTTGTCTCTTGTCTCTTTTCCGCTCAAAGTATATTCTGTGTAAAAAGGTGGATTTGAAGCGATTAAATTGTATTGGTTAGAGAAAGAGTTAAGGTTTGAAAAATCCTGTTTCTGAATGGAAATTTGTGCCTTAAATGGACTCCTTTCCACATTCTCTTTTGCCTGTTCAATAGATGCCTCGTCAATGTCAATTCCAACGATGTTCGTAGCAGGAAATCGCTGTGCCAACATGAGGGCAATAAGCCCTGTGCCTGTACCCACATCAAGGCAGTTGAAAGTTGACAGTTGGCAATTGACAATTGGGGGGCTTGCCCATGCTCCTAACAACACACCATCCGTCCCGACTTTCATGGCTGAACGGTCGTGGCGAATGGTGAATTGTTTGAAACGAAAATCAGGCGTTCCCAATGTTAGATGTTGCCTTGGGCTGCTTAAAAATTAAAATAATTCTTTGCGTTGTTGTACGAGATGTCCTCAATCATCTGGTTGACACGCTCAGCCTCATACCCTGTGTATGGCACTTCTCCGTTCTCGATGTCGGTGGCAACGAGGTTGCAGAGTATGCGACGGAAATACTCGTGACGAGGGTAGGAGAGGAAGGAGCGTGAGTCGGTGAGCATACCCACAAAGCGGCTCAGCAATCCGAGAAGGGAAAGGGCATTCATCTGCTTCGTCATGCCGTCCTTCTGATCGAGGAACCACCAACCTGAACCCCACTGAATCTTGCCAGGGATAGTACCATCCTGGAAGTTACCCAACATGGTGGCAAGCACCTCGTTGGCACATGGATTGAGGTTGTAGAGGATCGTCTTTGCCAACTTGCCCTCAGCATTGAGTTTGTCGAGGAACTTCGAACATTGCTTGGCAGTGTTGAACTCACCGATGGAGTCAAAGCCCGTGTCAGGGCCAATGAGTTTGAACATCTTGGAGTTGTTGTCGCGGATAGCACCATAGTGGAACTGTTGTGCCCAACCTGCTTCTGCATCCTGCACACCAAAGATGTGCATCATGGCAGACTTGAACTTCAATATCTCTTCCTGAGCCAGTTCTTTGCCACTATACACCTTGTCGAAAATCGCCTTAATTTCTGCATCCGTGTAATCTTCAGCATAGAACTCCTCAATGCCATGGTCGGAGAGTTTACAACCCATTGAAGCAAAGAAATCGTGACGTGCCTGGATGGCATCGATGTAGTCGTTGAAGTTGTTGATGGCTTTGCCACTCACATCCGAGAGTTTGTCCACGTATGCCTTGAAGTTGGCAGGAACTTCCACCGCCATTGCCTTATCTGGACGCCATGTGGGGAGCATCTTTGTCTCCATCGTGGGGTCGGCAGCCACCTGCTTGTGGTATTCGAGAGAATCCACGGGATCATCTGTGGTGCACACCACTTTCACGTTGTAGTGCTTCATCAAGCCACGTGGAGTGAATTTAGGGTCATTCTTGATTTGTTCGTTACATTCATCGAAAATCTCACGGGCATTCGTTGGGTTCAGTGTCTTGTTGATGCCAAATGCTGTCTTCAGTTCCAAATGTGTCCAATGATAGAGCGGATTGCGGAAGCAGTAAGGCACAGTCTCTGCCCATTTCTCGAACTTCTCCCAGTCGGAAGTGTCCTTACCGGTGCAGAAACGCTCTGCCACACCATTCGAGCGCATGGCTCTCCACTTGTAGTGGTCGCCTCCCAACCAAATCTGTGTGATGGATTCAAAACGCTTGTTTTCAGACACTTGCTGAGGAACAAGGTGACAATGATAGTCAATAATCGGCATCTTAGATGCGTGTTCGTGATACAACTTCTGTGCAGTTTCGCTCTGCAACAGGAAGTTCTCGTCCATAAATGGTTTCATGAATTGATAAGATTTAGTTAAATGATTTGTGGGGGCAAAGTTAGTACTTTTTAATTGATAATAGGCAATAGACACCTGATAATTAGCCATTCGGGGTGCTTTTTTACTTTTTATTCACATACCCTTTAAAAAGCGGAAGGCATCTCACTTCACAATGAGATGTCTCCTTTTTCCCTTTTTAGGTACTAGTTTCTAAGGTAAAAAGATTGTTTTCAGGATAACGGTGGCAAAGTTAGGGGTTATTTTTGAATAAACAAGTGATGGGAAATGTGTTTTTCAACATAAATCGTGCTTTTTCGGCATTTTTATGGCTGAACATGCTTGAAACAAGGAAAATCTTTTGTAATTTTGCACCCAATATTGAAATGGATGACACATTTATAATAATAAGAAACAGTTGACATGAGTGTAGAAAACGCAGAAGAACTCAAGACGGAAGAGGGCAGAAAAGAATCTCTCAACTTTATTGAAGAACAGCTGGTGAAGGATTTGGCTGAGGGTAAGAACGGAGGAAGGATGCAGACACGCTTTCCCCCTGAACCCAACGGCTATCTGCATATAGGACACGCCAAGGCGATTGCGCTCGACTTTGGTATGGCTCAGAAGTACGGCGGTGTTTGTAACCTCCGAATGGACGACACCAACCCCCAGAAGGAAGACACCGAGTATGTGGAGGCTATCAAGCGTGACATTGAGTGGTTGGGTTTCAAATGGGGCAACATCTACTATGCCAGTGATTATTTCCAGAAACTTTGGGATTTTGCCGTGGCGTTGATTAAGCAGGGTAGAGCATATATCGATGAACAGACTGCTGAGCAGATCGCTGAGCAGAAGGGTACTCCTACACAGGCAGGTACCAACTCACCCTATCGTGACCGTCCCGTTGAGGAGAGTCTTCGTCTCTTTGAGGAGATGAACTCAGGCAAGATGGAGCCAGGCAAGATGGTCTTACGTGCCAAGATTGACATGGCAAGCCCCAATATGCATTTCCGTGACCCCATCCTCTACCGTGTGCTCAATATGCCTCATTGGCGTACAGGCAACCAGTGGAATGCCTATCCCATGTATGACTTCACGCATGGACAGTGTGACTATTGGGAAGGTGTGACCCATTCATGGTGTACGCTGGAGTTTGTTAGCCACCGTCCTCTGTACGACCTCTTTGTTGATTGGGCAAAGGAGACAGATGGTACAAACAACCCTATCGACGACAACCGTCCCCGTCAGACAGAATTCAACAAACTGAATCTTACGCATATCCTGCTGTCTAAGCGTAATCTCCTCATTCTGGTGAAGGAGGGCATTGTGAACGGTTGGGACGACCCCCGTATGCCCACTATCTGTGGTTTCCGACGTCGTGGTTACAGCCCTGAAGGCATCCTTGCCTTCATCGATAAGATTGGCTACACCAAGTTTGACGCCCTCAATCAGATGTCGCTCTTCGAGTCGGCTGTGCGTGATGATTTGAACAAACGTGCACAGCGTGTCAGCGCGGTCATCAATCCTGTGAAACTCGTCATCACCAACTTCCCCGAGGGAGAGACGGAGGTGTATAACGCCATCAACAACCCTGAGAATGAAGCTGATGGTACACACGAGATAGAGTTCAGCCGTGAGTTGTGGATTGAGCGTGACGACTTCATGGAGGATGCTCCCAAGAAGTTCTTCCGTTTAGGTCCTGGCAAGCAGGTGCGTTTGAAGAACTCCTACATCATCCAGTGTCCAGAGAGTCTTGACGAGTGTGTGGTGAAGGATGCTGAGGGCAATATTATTGAGATTCATGCTGAACTCATCCCCGAGACCAAGACGGGACAGGCACATAGCGATATGAAGATTAAGGGCAAGACTATCCATTGGGTGAGTTGCAATCATTGCCTCGAAGCCGAGGTGCGCAACTACGACCGCTTGTGGATGGTGGAGAATCCCCGTGATGAGGTGGCGAACTACTCGAAGGAGCATGGCGATGTGCGTGGCATAGAGGCGATGCGTCCATTCCTCAATCCCAACAGCCTTGAGGTGAAGAATGCATACGTGGAGAAATGGCTTGCCACCCGCAAGCCCATGGACTACTTGCAGTTCCAGCGTATTGGTTACTACAATGTTGATCCCGACTCCACACCCGAGCATCTGGTGTTCAACCGCACCGTTGGTTTGACTGATGCTTGGAAGAAAATCAACAAGTAAGACTGCATGGCAAAAGATTACTTTCAATCCAAGGAGTTCAAGGACCTGCTGAAGTCGTATGAGGCACAGCGTGGCAAGGGCGAAAGCATCTATCTCGATGCTGACGACTTTGCCGATTTGGCTGATTATTACCTCAGTGTCGACAAGCCCTCTTTGGCGATGGAAGTGCTCTCGCTCGGTCTTTCGATACATCCCGATGACGAGGTACTGCTGATTGTGCAGAGTGCCTCCTACATTTACCAGCGCCAGTACGACAAGGCAGAGGAGGTGTTGCAGAAACTTGATGCTGACAATTCTGATGTGAAGTATCAGTTGGCACAACTCGAATACGCTAAGTACAACCATGTGCCACAGGCAGAGCGGATTTGGCGCACATGGATGAAGATGGAGAACGGTAAGGAGCCAACCGAGCAGCAACGCCGTGAGAGTTACATACACATCATCTCTTCCCTGATTGAGTTGCGTGGCAATGATCGGGGCGACAGGGACTACGATGTGGAGGCTGTGCGCCGATGGATACGTGAATACATCGACACCTTCCAGCCACTCGGCAAATACGATGAGGATGTGCAGTTAGCAGACATTTGCCGTGACAACGACTTGGCAGACTTGATGAGTGAGGTGCTCGTACAGGTGCTCGAGGAGCAACCTTACTTGCCCAAGGGATGGTCCAACCTCTCCTTGGCGCAGTATCTCCTGCAACAATACGACCAAGCCATCGAGTCCAGCGATTTCGCCCTTGCCGTCAATTCCAACGACCTCGAAGCCTTGCTCACCAAGGCACATTCCTTTCATTCACTGGGCGAGAAGGAAGCAGCCTTGCCTGTGTTCAAAGAATATCTCGACAAGGGTGGGGATGCCGTGCAAATCATCCCCTATGCTGAAGACCTCTTCGAGACAGGACAGCGTGATGTCGCCATCTCCGAACTGGAATGGCTCTTCAACTATTTCGAGAACAGACGTGCG
>JBGUGM010000091.1:0-2154 GCA_045111535.1 Bacteroidaceae bacterium | reverse complement strand
TCATCCATCGTGACTACACCGTAATGGGTAGTGAAGTTCATCTGGACATCTATGATGACCGCCTCACTGTTACATCCCCAGGAGGAATGTACAATGGTATGCTGATACAGGATTTGGACATCGCAGACGTTTCTTCTGAAAGGCGCAATCCCATACTTGCAAATGTGATGGCTCAACTTGACTATATGGAGAAACGAGGTAGTGGACTCACACGCATCTGTAATGAGACCAAAGCCTTGGAATGTTATAAGGACGAGCTAAAGCCCAAGTTCAAATCTACTCCGACCCAATTCCAGACCATTCTCTATGCCGCTGCCGACACACAGAATGTCGGAGACCATGACGGAGACATGTCGGAGACGAAACTCACTGAGCGTCAACAGGAAATCCTCAATCTCATCAAAGAGTCTCCGACAATAACCGGCAAACAAATGTCGGAGACTTTGTCGGTGAGCCAACGCACCATCGAACGTGACCTTTCTGCTTTACAGAAGGTTGGAGTTCTGAAGCATGAAGGCAAGGATAATGACGGAATGTGGGTAATTGTGAAGAATAATGTCAACTGATATTATGAACACAGAAGGGTCTCCGCTGTGCACTTGAAGAAGAACTATGGACGAGAAAGAATACAAAGAGATACTGAAGATACTGGAGGCTGCAGGGTGGCAGCCCCAGGTGTGCGACACGCCGATACCAGTGTATGAATCGGTGCATGCAGGAAACCCCGAAGAGCCTGGGCAGATACCGCCAGACATGGTGTTGGTGCCAAAGGCGTTTCTTTCGATGTATCCCGAGTCGATGGTCAGAGTGCAAGGTAACTCGATGATTGACCGAAATATTGAGGACGGCGACTGGGTGAAGATGTGTTATGGACGTATGCCGCACGATGGAGACATTGTCGTGGTGGCGATAGGCTCGGAGTGTACCGTGAAGTGCTACTACGAGGATGAGGACGGTGTGCGGTGGCTGGTGCCTCAGAATAAACGGGAGAAGGAGAAATACAAGGTGATCAGGCTGGACGACAATACCGATAACGTGCATCTGTGCGGTGTAGTGACGGACATCAGGAAGCCTCTGCCCAAAGTGCCCGACAGGGCAATGAAGGCACTGGTTGATGAGGTCAAGGCCAACTACGAGGAGAAGTCGAAGGTGAGTGAACGGCAAGCGCGGAGAATGATCGGAATCATTGAGCCGGAAATCACGATTGCCCGATTGTGGTATGCCGTCTATCGTCCGTTGATAGACGTTGGAGCTGATTTCCTGCAGAAGGATGACTTTGAAGGTTTCTGCCGTTTGGTAAGAAGCGTGGTGCCCGACCATGAGCACTTGCCTTCGGTGCAGGAGATGCAACGAATGGCTGTGATGAGTTTCAGGAAGTCGGTGAAATACTGGGATGTGAACGATGCGCCTGTCGGTCGAGGACGGTTCAAGGCGTATATGAAGATTGCTGAACGCGTGTTTGAGATTCTTGAGGATTAACGCTCCCCAAAACTCTCTAAAAACTCTCTAAAACTCTCCAGAATTTGAGCAAAACTCTCTAAAGACACGCTCAAAAGGGCATAACTCTCCTTAAAACTCTCTAAAACTCTCCGGCGATGGAAGATTTCTTCCATCGCCTTTTTTTTATCCCTAACTTTGCCTTTGCTTTTGAGGAGCAAAGGCGATTGCGGGCTGCGGCTCAGCATAGCTCGAGCGGGCCTCGGCTCTGCATTCACCTTGCACCGCAATTGTCACTCAGAAACCAAACGGGGAGAAAGGGCGCCCCTCCTTCCGTGCGGTAATCATGTCTTAAACGAAAAACGAAGACGAAAACGAAAACAAAATGCAAGAGACTCAAATTTTCAAACATGAAGTGTTCGGAGAAATCCGGACAATGACTGACGAGAAAGGAGAAGTGTTCTTTGTTGGTAAAGATGTGGCGACGACCTTGGGGTACAGCGATAGCCGAAAGGCAATTCGTGTCCACGTAGATGAGGAAGACAAAGGAGTGGGCGGAATGGCCACCCCTAGAGGAAAACAAAGGGTAATCCTCATCAACGAGAGCGGTCTCTATTCTCTGATTCTCTCTTCGAAGCTGCCGCAGGCCAAGGCGTTCAAGCGCTGGGTGACCTCGGAGGTGCTTCCGCAAATCCGCAAGACGGGCGGCTACATCCC
>JBGUGM010000090.1:0-1885 GCA_045111535.1 Bacteroidaceae bacterium | reverse complement strand
TCCACAGCGCGAGCCTCCTGCGGAGTCCATAGCGCCAGCATCGTCAGCAGCACCGCTGCCAACCCTTTGCTCCATCTGTATAAGTCTTTTTTCATAGTGATATGGTATTGTTTTTAGAATCAAACGATGATGTGCAGCCGCCATCTGTCGGGCTGCTCAATTCCTCAACTCCATGCCGATGGCGTAATGATAGCCCGCCTCTACCTTCTTGTTCAGAGTAAACGTCACCTGCTTGTCAACTCCCGAAAGGGTGTAATCAACGGTGAGGGTGGAAAGGGTCTGTGGAATGAAAAACATCATGCCGAGCGCATCCAGCGGATTCGTCTCGTCCTTTCCGAGCGTGATACTTTCACTCTCTGTATTCGAATACAAGGTATAAGTTGTGGTTGTCCCTATATTATCCCATGTGTTGGTGTTGTAATGATACCAACCCGATTTCTTCACGTCATTCAGCACAATCTTCTTGAGCGTGACAGTCCCCTCCTTCTTCGAAGTGATGCTGAAATCGACAGAGGCACAGGCATGGTCGAAAGTGAAGGACACAACCCCCTTTTCACCATTATACCCATCATTATAACTGATTTGCTCATGCTTTGCCACCAGCAGATCAACAGTTTTGGCAGCACCGTCCGCAGCAGTGAAATTGACATAAGGACTGCCGCTGTTGTAGATGAAAGAGCCACCATTATAGGCATAGAAATCAATTTTATCATAGTTTTCCACCGTACCTGGCCATCCACCAGGTGTTGTCACCCATTCGCCAGAACCGTTTTTTGCAACTGTATAGGTATTGTCCTGCAGATAGTTCATGCTGAAACCGTCAAGGCTCTCTGTGGTGATAGTCGTGCCACGGGTTGTCACACCCTCCACCACCACTGTCAGCAGTCGGAAAGGATATACGTTCGGAGCACTGGCAGGGTCGTCATCCGACTGACAGGCAGTGAGTCCTGCCAACACAAGCAAAACCCATGCACAGCAGAGTAATAGTCCTTTGTTAATCAGTGTATTATATATTTTATTCAATAGGTTCATTAGTAAAAGTGTTTGATTTAATGCGACAAAGTTAGTGCAAATCGAGCGAAATACAAAATAAAATTGTTTTTATTTTTATTGTTGAGGCGCATCCTACCTTCGAACGTAGTTCAACGTTACGATTAAGCGAGCACATAAACAAGAAAAGCCACAAGTTTTTTTATGTCAAGTGAAAGCCTACGTTCGACAGAGCCTCCAAGACTTCTTTTCGTAAGACCCAACGCTGAGAGTGAGTGAGATTATAAAGTATTTGGCTTTAGCACTAAAATCAATTTAGCGTTCTCACTCGATTCAATTTAGCGTTGGCACTAAAAACGATTTAGCCTTGGCACTCAAATGAGTGAGAACGCTAAATTGAATCGAGTGCCAACGCTAAATCAAAATTAGTAATAAGGCTAAAACATATCAAATGCCAAGGCTAAATATCTTAGAACCTGTGGAATAGCGGGCACGGGGTCTCACCCATACACCGCATGGTGTCTATGAAAGAATGGGACATGACAAAAAAAGGTCACTCACAATCTGTGAGCGACCCTTTCTTGTTCATCTCCTTCAAAGAGAGGAGCATGATGTTATTTCACCTTAATTGGCAGGTTTACCATTCGTGTCATACTCCTTGCCATCACGAATGATGATGACCTCTCCATTGCGGAGCACCTTCTTGTTGGATGGTGCAGCCTCGGCATCAACATCTACAATGGCATCCACTTCACCCTTCACGGTGAATCCGAAGGAGAACTCGTCATAGGTAGGACCTGTCGCGTCTGTCTTCGAGAGGCTGACATTGCGGAAGGAACCTGTCTTTGCTCCAGGTGCAACGTTGCCATCTGCCTTCAAGGTGATGGTCAGGATA
>JBGUGM010000089.1:0-4307 GCA_045111535.1 Bacteroidaceae bacterium | reverse complement strand
TATCCTGACCATCACCTTGAAGGCAGATGGCAACGTTGCACCTGGAGCAAAGACAGGTTCCTTCCGCAATGTCAGCCTCTCGAAGACTGATGCAACAGGTCCTACTTATGATGAGTTCTCCTTCGGCATCACGGTGAAGGGTGCAGATGGCATCGCAGACCTTGATGCGAACATGGCACCTGCTGACATCTATACCTTGCAGGGTATCAAGGTGCGCAGCAAGTCCGAAAGTCTGGATGGCTTGGCAGATGGCTACTACATAGTGAACAGACGCAAGGTTCTCATCAGAAGAAGATGAGGCTTGTAAATATAAGCAGCGGGGAAGGGTGATTTGTCCTTCCCCGCTGTGTTATCTTCGTTCTTTACTTTTGCAAACATAGAGTTATTCGTAACAAAAACAATCATGCGGCGTGCCCTTCAATGAGCACGCCGCATGGCTATTATGTACTGTGTATAGGATGTGTGCGATTATCTTGCAGACACGTACTTGTGTAAGGTCTTGCGCACGGCTCCGTTGCCAGCGTAGAGTTCCTTCACCATACCCTCAATCTGTTCGCCCAAACCTGCGTCGTAGAGGTTGACACCGAACACGTCGGCACGGCTATAGAGTTGTTTCAGACAGCTGTAGTCCTGCTCTGCCTTACCCACTTCGAGAGGAGCCACGATGGCTTGCAACTCAGTGAGCAATGGGTCAGAAGAAGGCTCGAATGGTGTGCCGTCATCCTTGATGCCTTTGAGATAGCGGGCATAACCAGCGAGCGTGAGGGGAATGAGCACAAGGTTAGACTTGTCAAGTCCACGTGCCAGATATTTCTTGATGGTCTCACCAAAGCGGATGGGGAGTTTCTGGCTGGTATCTGTTGCGATGCGCTGTGGAGCATCAGGCATGAACGGATTGGGCAATCTGCGATTGATGACGGCACCGATGAACTCATAAGGGTTCAGTACACCCGGGTCTGTCACTACAGGCATAGCTTCGATATAGCCGAGTTTCTGCACGAATGGACGCAAGTCTTCGTCTGCCATCTCTGCCGAAATCAGCGTGTAACCTAACATGCAGCCATAGATGCTCATGGCGGTGTGGAGTGGATTCAGACAAGTGGTCACCTTCATGGTCTCCACCTTATCCACTGTTTCGCGCGTGGTGTAGAGTGCGCCGCCGAGGTCGAGTGGGGGACGTCCGTTTGTGTAGTTGTCCTCGATGACGAGGTACTGCACCTCCTCTGCATTGACGAAAGGAGCCGTGAACGTGTGCTTCTCTGTTTCGATGTAGTTGTTGTCCTCAAAACCGTCAGCAGCCAGCATCTCCTTCACTTTCTCGTGTGGACGAGGCGTGATCTTGTCAATCATGGACCATGGGAAGGTAATCTTCGTCTCGTCCTTCAGATAGTCAAGGAAAGCTTTATCAACCAATCCGTCAGCCACCCACTTCTCTGCATAAGCGAAGACACCAGCTTTCACCTTGTCACCATTGTGTGAACAGTTGTCCATACTCTGGATGGTGAGTGGAAGCTGTCCAACCTTGTAGCGTTCATACAGCAAAGCACACACTTTTCCCATAGCGAACAGAGGAGTGAGTCCACGTGCCAAGTCGGCATCGTTGTAGGTGTAGCCCTTCTCTGTGATGGTGAAAGAAATCATCTGCAAGGATGGTTTCTTGAAAATCTCCACCAATCGCTGCCAATCAGCGAACTGAGGGTCAGCCTTGAGCGATTCTGTCACCGATGCAATCACCTTCTTCTCGATGGTGCCGTTGCTGCAAAGTGATACGGCAAGGGAGAGGTTGTTGTAGGGTGCGTATGCTTTGTCAATCACTTCAAAGTCGAAGGTCTCCGCCACAATCACACCACGGTCATATTTGCCCGTGTTGAGGGCGTCGTTGAGGATGGTGGCAGGGAAGGCACGGAAGATGTTGCCTCCACCGAAATGTACCCATGTGGGTTCTTTGGCAGTCTTCTCACGCACAGCCTTGATGTCAAACTTGGGAAGTTCGTAACCTTTGGCTTCCCACTCTGCGGCATTAAAATTGCCAGAAAAGATATCGTTCAGTTTCATGCTTAATCAAAGAATCCTGGTTGTTTATACTCGATGCCTAACTCTCTATCCACAGTAGCGAGGATGCCCTGCACCTGTCCCATCGCGAACATACGTCCAAGGAGTGTGTAGCCAGAGTTGTGGCCGTGATTGCTCTCGTCCATAATGCCGCCAGGCTCGTCTGTGAAGGTCATACCGTGATCCACGCGCATGGGCAGTTGTGGATTCTCTTTCTCGAGGATGCGGCACAGTTCGATAAGGTCTGCACGTCCTCCAAGGTGAGATGCCTCTGTGAAGTCGCCGTTGGGGAAGATGTGGCAAGAACGCAGGTGTACGAAATGGGTGCGTGAAGCAAACTTCTTCGCCATCTCCACCACGTTGTTGTAGGCACCTGCAGAGAGAGAACCGGCACAGAAGGTGAGTCCGTTGTGCTTGTTGGGCACAGCGTTGAGGAACCACTCGATGTCCTCTTCGGTGCGCACGATGCGTGGCAATCCCAGCACCTCAATCGGTGGGTCATCGGGGTGTACGCACATGTTCATGCCATATTCTTCGCAAGTGGGCATGATGGCCTCGAGGAAGTATTTCATGTTGGCACGAAGCTGTGCCTTGTCAATACCCTTGTAGAGATCCAGAAAATCGCGGAACTTTTGGATAGGTGCCTCGTCGTTCTCGCTGAAGTTGCCCGACACGAAGCCTTGTGTCTTAATGATGATGGTCTCCACCAGTTTGTGGTCTTTCTCGGGAGTCATTGTCTTGGCGAGTTCGTCGCATTCTGCCAAAACGTTGCGACCAGCACCCACACCTGCGGGGAACTGGAACTTTGCCCACTCCTCGCGAGCGCCTTCACGCTTCAAGATGTAAATATCGAAGTAAGCAAATTCGGCATAGTTGAAATAGAGGTTGGTGGAACCGTTGGGGTTCTCATGCAACAAGTCGGTGCGTGCCCAGTCGAGCACAGGCATGAAGTTGTAGCAGATGCAGTGGATGCCTTCAGCAGAGAGGTTACGCAGGCTTTCCTTATACACCTCAATCTGATGGTCACGGTCAGGGCCGCCATACTTGATAGTCTCCACCACAGGCAGACTCTCCACCACGCTCCAGCGCATGCCATAACTCTCAATGTATGTTTTCAAGTCGTGGATCTTCTCACGTGTCCACACCTCACCAAGAGGTACGTCGTGCAGAGCAGTCACGATGCCCTCCACACCAATCTGTTTCAGTTGGGCAAGCGTAATCTTATCTTTCTTGCCAAACCAACGCCATGTTCTTTCCATATTTTTATTATAAAATTTAGAGTTTAGAGAATAGTCCAGCGCATAGGCTGGATGGGTGCAAAGTTAGGCAAAATTATTTAGATAGATTTGTTTTCCCGTATCTTTTTTGTTTGATGTCGTAACATGAACGAAAGAATGTGTAACAGAATGTGAAGAATATGTAAAAAAAATGTCGTACCTTTGTGCCCTTGAAACAACTAACAAACTAAATCAGTAACAAACTAACAAACCAAATAACAAAACAAACATGAAGAAAATCATTTTGGGAATGCTTGCGTTGGCAAGCGTGTGGTCGTCAGCATGGGCGACAGAGAAGTCTTTTACGAGCCCTGACGGGAAACTGACGGTAGTGGTGGAGGATCAGAACGGCATCGCCACCTATCGCGTCAATCTGGGCACCACTGAATTTATTGGCAATTCCCCTCTGGGTGTCAATACCAACATTGGTAACTACACCAATGACCTGACCTTGGCTGGTTGTGAGGTGACGACAGTGAAGGAATCTTATGACCTGCGTAACATCAAAAAGAGTCATGTCGATTATGAAGCCACTGAGGCAGTGTGCAGTTTCGAGCAGAAGGGCAAGAAGGTGCTGGATGTCATCTTCCGTGTGAGCAATCGTGACGTAGCATATCGTTATCGCATCTTGCCACAGCGTGACACGAAAGTATGTGTGATTGAGAATGAGGCAAGTGGATTCAAGTTGCCAGAAGGTACGACCACTTTTATGTGTCCTCAGTCACGCCCTATGGGTGGCTTTGCACGTACCTCACCCAGTTATGAAACTTCCTATACTGACGATGATCAGATGGGTAAGAACGGTTGGGGTGAAGGCTACTCCTTCCCATGTCTCTTCCATCTGGGCGACAAGGGTTGGGTGCTCATCAGCGAGACTGGTGTGGATGGCAGTTATGTAGCCAGCCGACTCCTCAATGTGGATGGTGGTCTTTATAGAATTGGCTTCCCACAACCAGGCGAGTGCAATGGTTGGGGTTC
>JBGUGM010000088.1:0-4889 GCA_045111535.1 Bacteroidaceae bacterium | reverse complement strand
AAGAAAATCAAAGGCACCTGGGGAGGATTGAAATAAAGATTAAAGCTCAATCACTTCGCCATCGTAGGCGAGATGAATACCAGCAGGAAGGGAACTCTCTTCCTGCTGATGTTTTTTGATGTGGTGGCTCATGTGGATAAGCCATGTTTCCTTCACACCTAAACTTTGCGCAAAGGCGATTGCCTCTTCAATCGATTGGTGGCTAGGGTGTTCTTTGTGACGCAAACCGTTCACAATCATATATTCCACTCCTTGCAAATAGGGTAATTCCGTATCGGGAATGGTCTTCATGTCAGTGATGTAGGCAAAGTTGTCGATGCGGAAGCCGACAATGGGCAGTTTGGCGTGCATGACACGAATGGGGATGACTTCCACGTCCTCACCCACCTTGATGGGCACATGGGGCTCCATCTCCATCAGATTGAGGGTCGGCACCCCTGGATAGCGCTTGTCCTTGGGCGTGAAGCAGTAAGGGATGCGCTCCATCAAGTGGTCGGCACAGAACTTCTCGGCATAGACATTCACATCGCCAAAGACGCTGTAGGGACGGAGGTCGTCGAGCCCTCCCACATGGTCATAGTGTTCGTGGGTGATGAGCACAGCATCGAGAGGTTTGAAGTCGATGCCCAGCATCTGCTGACGGAAGTCTGGACTGCAATCAATCAAGATGCGCTTGCCCCTCACTTCCACTAAGGAAGAACAGCGCAGACGCTTATCTCTCGGGTCTTGGGAGGTACATACAGCACAGGTGCACCCTATCTGAGGTACACCACATGATGTTCCGCTACCAAGAATCGTGATTCTCATATCAAGTTCACTTCGGGATGAATGTCGATGCCAAACTTCTCTTTCACATCCTTGCAGATGGTGTTGCAGAGGGTGATGATCTCATCGGAGGTGGCACCACCCAAATTGACGAGCACCAATGCCTGTTTGTCGTGCACCCCTGCCCTTCCGAGCGACTTGCCTTTCCAACCACATTGGTCTATCATCCAACCTGCGGGTATCTTCACCCCACCCTCCACTTCGTAGAATGGCATCTGGGGATAGTCCTTCTGAATGGAGAGGAACTTCTCACGGCTCACCACAGGATTCATGAAGAAACTGCCTGCATTGCCCTGCACCTTCGGGTCAGGCAGTTTGGCATTGCGAATATCAATAATGGCTTGACGAACTTCCTTAATTGACACTTGTCTGTTGTCTGTTGTCTGTTGTCCGTTGTCCCCAAGCACCGCGCGGAGATTGCCGTAGTCCAGTTTCAGTACAGGCTGTTTCTGCAAGCGATAAGTGACGTAGGTGATGGCATACTTGCCTTTCAAGGCATTCTTGAAGATGCTCTGGCGATAGGCATAATTGCATTCTTCTGTTCCGAACACACGTTTCTGACCATTGGAAAGGTCTATTGCCTCTACCAACGCAATCACATCCTTTGCCTCCACACCATAAGCACCTATGTTCTGCACAGCACTTGCACCCACCTCACCAGGAATCAACGACAGGTTCTCCACACCACCATAACCTCGTTCCACCGCCCATGCCACAAAGTCATCCCACACCTCACCAGCACCTGCACGCACCAGAACTTCGTTAATTGATAATTGACCAGCCCACGCGCTGGGCGATTTCTGTTGTCTGTTGTCTGTTGACAGTTCCTCTATCCCCTTAATGGCACTATGGAGTACTGTACCTTCGAAATCACCCTTGAAGAGCAGGTTGCTGCCACCACCCATGTGGAGCACCTCGCCGCTCAAGGTTGGGATGAGCGCTTTGAGTTCCTCTTCGTTGTCATATTCCACAAATCGCTTGGCTTTCACATCCATGCCAAACGTGTTGCGGTTCAATAAACTATAATTTGCAATGTCCTTCAATGTGTCAATGATTTAATTAAAAACGCCCAGCGCGTGGGCTGGTTAATACTCAATTTCCATCAGTTTCCAGTCGTCGCCTTCCTTGTTGAACTTGAACTTCATCTGCATTCCGTTGCTGACGCCCTGCAAGAGAAGTGTCTTCTTGTTCTGGCTGATGACCGCCTGTCCATAATCCACATTGATGAGTTCATCTGTCGGGAGAGGCAAACTGTTCCTCATTTCAAACCATTCCTCAGCATTCAGATGTTCCTCCTGAGGCTCTTCTTCGCCATCATCAGAGGTGAGGATGACCTTCACGGGCTCTGCTAAGGAATGGCGTTGGAAAGCCGTGTCTGCCACAAACTTCGCATAGAAATTCAGGAACTCTCCATTCGGCATATCTGCTCGCTTCTTCTTGTTGATCTCTGTCAGCATCCACTTGCCATTCACACGATTGAACTGGAAGCGCTCCACATCGTCATCTCTCAACCCAATCCATTCCACACCCACATGCTGCATGGACGTATCCTTCGACAACGAATAATCCTGCTCACGTTCGTAGAGCACCGAAAGCACCTCCTGATTCTTGAAATGGTCATAATTCGTCCATTCCTCCTTGGTCAACTTCTCATTCTCTTCCCCGTCATTGCATGGCAAAGGATAGGCGATGCGCTGTCCTTGGAAACGGGCATCATCCATGAAGTTATAGAAAAAGTCATCAAACAACTCGTCCACAGCCGCAGGTGGCTCATCTTCCTCGAACAGATGAAGCGTGTCACCCACAAAAGCCTCAATGGAGTCGTCCTCCATCTCATCGTCGTTGTCGAAAGCATTCGTCATCTTACTGTCCTTGCACGACAAAAGACACCCTAATGCAACTGCTATTACTAAACCTTTTCTCATGTTTTTTTCATAAAACTTTGCAAAGTTAACGCATTCCTCGCTAAAAATCACTAACTTTGCAGCGATTTTTCACAAAACAACATCAAATATGTTAGATAAGATTCAAAGTTTACTCCAAGAAGTTGAAGGACTCACGGCAACCAATGCCGAAGAGATTGAACAACTTCGTATCAAATATCTGAGCAAGAAGGGAGTCATCCCAGCCCTGATGAATGACTTCCGCAATGTGCCTGCTGACCAGAAGAAGGAGATTGGCATCAAGATCAATGAGTTGAAGAACAAGGCTCAGGACAAGATTAACGCACTCCGCGACAACTTCGCTGTGCAGGAGACTGAGGTGAATCATCTCGACATCACCCGCACCGCCTACCCTATCGGATTGGGCACCCGTCATCCCCTCACATTGGTGAAGAACGAAATCATCGACATCTTCTCACGTCTGGGTTTCTCATTGGCTGAAGGTCCTGAAGTGGAGGACGACTGGCACGTGTTCTCTTCGATGAACTTTGCAGATGATCACCCTGCTCGTGATATGCAGGACACCTTCTTCGTGGAGGCACATCCCGACATCATCCTACGTACCCACACCAGTTCGGTACAGGCACGTGTGATGGAGAAGCAGCAGCCCCCTATCCGTGTGCTCTGCCCTGGACGTGTGTATCGTAACGAAGCCATCTCTGCCCGTGCCCACTGCTTCTTCCATCAGGTGGAAGGACTCTATGTGGATGAGAAGGTAAGTTTCACCGACCTCAAGCAGGTGCTGCTCCTCTTTGCCAAGGAGATGTTTGGCGAGGACACACAGATTCGTCTCCGTCCTTCTTACTTCCCCTTCACAGAACCCAGTGCCGAGATGGACGTAAGTTGCACGCTCTGTAAGGGTAAGGGCTGCAGCATGTGTAAGGGTTCAGGATGGCTCGAGATTCTTGGTTGCGGTATGGTACACCCCAACGTGCTCGAAGCCAATGGCATCGACTCCACGAAGTACAAGGGTTATGCCTTTGGTATGGGTATCGAGCGCATTGCCAACCTCAAGTATCAGGTGAAAGACCTTCGTCTCTTCTCTGAGAACGATGTCCGCTTCCTGAAAGAGTTTGAAGCAGCAAACTAAGCAACAACAGAATACAACTGAGTTACAACTCAACACAAACAATAAAGCCTTGCGTCACGACGATGCAAGGCTTTTAGTTTCTGATTTTCTTCTTGTATTCACTCCAACGCGAACGAATACTGTTCACATAATCATAGGTTTCACTACCTCGGAAGTAGCCGTATTTCACTTCGGGTTGGTTGTAATACTGTGCGTCACTCATCTTGAGGACAAAGGCATCCACATTACCCAACCACACATTCGGGTTCTTGCCGTATTTCTTTGCCAAGGCACGGGCATCATCCACGTGTCCAGAACCTGCATTATAACCTGCCAGGATGAAGTTGATGCGCTCGTCAGTATTGCTGATGAAGGAATAATGCGTGTTGAGTTTGTTGATGAGTTTGGCAGCACCACGCACATTGCTCTCAGGCACAAACACCTCCGATTGCGACACACCTACATCCTTCGCCGTGCCAGGCATCAACTGCATCAAGCCCATCGCACCCATATAGGACACAGCCTGCGGGTCAAATGCCGACTCCTGATAAGCCTGTGCTGCCATCAGACGCCAATCCCAACCACACGAGATGGCATACTTCTTGAAAAGGTCATCATACAACGAGATTTGTCCACGTGAGGCATTGAGGATTGGAGAAGACACCTTCCGACGGGGCACGTAAGTACGTCCACTACTTGACTTGATACGAATGGTGGAATATTCGAAGAAGTCCTTCTGATGGGCTGTCATCCATTGTGACAAAGATGCAGACAAGGCTGGAGAATCCTTACGCACTACCCATGCCGCATTCGCTTTGGGACTCAACGAAGTGTCTTTCCTTTGCTTGGAGAGGCTGTCCATAAAGACATACATTTCCTTCTCTCCCACATAATCCAACAACGTCTTCAGCGAGTCCACCATCTCCACTTGACAAGCGATGAAGTCACCATCAAAGTGCATCAATCTTCTTACCAAATCTTCTTGATTACGAGCCACATCAACCCGAATACTTACACCAATACTTTTAGCATACTCGCGGGCTATCATGAAC
>JBGUGM010000087.1:0-7977 GCA_045111535.1 Bacteroidaceae bacterium | reverse complement strand
TTATTGGCAGAATTAGAGCGGATTGTCGTGGAGCGGCAAGACTGGCTCTTCCGTTTTGCTTATATGCGAATCGGCATCAGGGAGGATGCAGAAGATGTGGTGCAGGAGGTGCTGCTGAGCGTGTTCCGACGGCTGCAGGAGAAGATGCATGTGGAGAGCGTGGAGCATTATGTCATCCGTTCCATCAGCAATGCCTGCAATGACTACTTCCGACGAAAACCACTCCGAATGGTGCCACTCGACAAAGCAGAAGATATTCCTGTTCACGAAGGCGACAGACAGATACATGAGGAGTTTGTGAGAATCAATAAATTGCTGGATACGCTGCCTCAGGAACAATCGGAAATCGTGCGACTGAAATGCTACGACGATTTGACCTTCAAGCAGATAGCCGAACTACAAGACATCCCTGAGGCAACAGCAAAGTCACGATACCGATATGCTATCATGCACTTAAAGAATAAGTTGAGAGTTGAAAATTGAAAGTTGAGAGTTGAGTGGTTAGAAAACATAATGATTGAAAGATATGAATAACGAGAACATCAACATTCCTGAGGAGGACTTCAACGAAGGGTTGGAGGACATCGAGCAGATGCTTAAGCCTCAATGTGAGTTCAAGGCATCAGACACCTTGAAGGAGGAGGTGCTGGCTCAGGCAAGGGAGGAAGTGAAGCCTCAACGCAAGGTCAACCTATGGCCTTGGGTGGCTGCTGCCTGTGTGGTCGGATTTGCGATGTTGTGGTTCACACCACCAGAGGAGAAGAAAGCAGACGCAGCCCTCCATGCCCATCTGGTCAGAGCCTACGACATGGAGCATGCAAAGAGCGCTTGTGCCAGTTCTTCTGACAGGATGAACACCTACGAATCCTTTGAGGACATCGAGCGGAGAATGAGAAGCAAAGGAGAGGCTCTGATAGCAAACAACCAACCCATTACATCTTATAATTAAAAATGAAAACAATGAAAAAAATCATGATATGGGCAACATTGCTCGTGAGTGTGTGTGCCTGCCAAAACAACCCAATGGATGACGAACTGCCCATGCCATCCACCTTCACAGAACTCTTTGAAGGAATCGCCTCAATGAAGGGGGATGTCTTTGTGACCAGTTCTGCCAGTGACTCCGTTACCACCAGTTATTATTATGAATGGTTCGGATATTATGAGGATTATGGTGTTCCCGCCATTGAAATGGACACTACCCTGATGAACGAAAGCAAGACCAACGATTCTGTCGCTGCTTTGGTGGCAGAGCGGGAAGCCATTGAGGATAGTGTGGCACAAACCAAACGGACGATTCGCGAGTATATCGAAAAAGGCATCCTGCATTTAGTGAACAAATACCGTCCACAGGCAGCCAAGTATTACAAGTTTGAGAGCCATCGAAACGGAAGAGATTCGGTCGAGTTTGTGCTTGCCCCCCAAGAACTGACCGACTCGTTGCCAGAAGATCGCGACAAGAACAATTTCATGGAAACCTACGTTTACTACCCAGAATGGTTCCACTATTATAATAATGGCGACAAGGCTCAGAACTATACAAGAATTTGTTATCACAGGGAGGAAAGGAATGCCAACAAGAAAGCCGCCCATGCAGAAGACGTCCGAGCCCTGTTCCTGAAATTCATCTCCAGCTATAAGGATACCAAAAAATATCCTGTGAAATATCAGTTGGAGGACAACAGCAAGGAATTTGAAGGTGGAACCATCGCTTTTAACTGGCGACATGGTGATGACAAGACTTCCCTCATCGAAGGAACGCTGTATGAACTTCCTGTCAAAGGAAATGATAAAATCAAGGCTGTGGAGGAACTGCGTTCCATGATCATAGAATTCATGAACACCCACTATGCAGCGTGGCTTGAATGTCGCTATCCTGAATACAAGTTCGACATGACGGAATGTGACAGATATGCCGCTCAGTTGATGCAGCTAAGCGTCAACGATGCCAAGCCTTATGACCGACTGCAAGGCATCTTCCATGTTCAGGTGGGCAACTATACAAAGGACGAAGGTCTCAAGATTCTCATGATGGATGTCCACAAAGAACATTTCTTCATCCCGATGAATTGGATGATTGTAAAGGAAATCCACGACGACAGAATCGAATGGCTGCCAGGACACGAAAATGGATATTAGCAGTAAAGATTCATGAAAAGTGAAGAGTGAAGAGTGAAAAAAACATGTTACATGCTATTCGAATGGTTGGTTACTTAGTTTTTTTCACTTTTCACTTTTCATTATTCACTATTTTTCGTACCTTTGTGGCAAAATTTATTCTAATTAGAAACTAAAACCTGACAACAATGGGCACAAAACAAAAACGCTACATCCTCACGGAGGATCAAATTCCAACACAGTGGTATAACATCCAGGCAGATATGGTGAACAAACCAAAGCCACCTATTCATCCTGCAACGAAACAGCCACTGGGCGTAGATGACTTGGCACACATCTTCCCACGCGAGTGCTGTGTGCAGGAACTGGACACCACACACGCTTGGATCGACATCCCAGAGGAAGTGCTTGACAAATATAAGTACTACCGCAGCACTCCATTGGTACGTGCTTACGGTTTGGAAGAGGCTCTCGGCACTCCTGCCCACATCTATTTCAAGAACGAGAGTGTCAACCCACTCGGCTCACACAAGATCAACTCTGCTCTGCCTCAGTGCTATTATGCCAAAATGGAGGGCACTACAAACGTGACCACAGAGACGGGTGCAGGTCAGTGGGGTGCAGCCCTTTCATACGCTGCTAAGATCTACGGACTTGACGCTGCTGTCTATCAGGTGAAGCTCACCATGCAGCAGAAGCCCTATCGCAGCAGCATCATGCGTACTTTTGGCGCAGCCGTAACGGGTTCACCTTCCATGTCCACCCGTGCCGGCAAGGACATCATCACCAAAGACCCGACACATCCAGGTTCTCTCGGCACTGCCATCTCTGAGGCTGTGGAACTTGCCACCACCACTCCTAACTGCAAATACACCCTTGGTTCTGTGCTGAACCACGTAGGTCTGCACCAGACCATTATCGGTTTGGAGGCTGAGAAGCAGATGGAAATGGCTGGTGAATATCCTGACATGGTGATTGCTTGCTTCGGTGGTGGTTCAAACTTTGGTGGTATCGCCTTCCCATTCATGCGTCACAACATCCTGGACGGTAAGAAGACAGAGTTCATCGCTGCCGAGCCAGACAGTTGTCCTAAACTCACTCGCGGTCAGTTCCGCTATGACTTTGGTGACGAGGCTGGTTACACACCACTGTTACCAATGTTCACCCTGGGTCACAACTTCAAGCCTAGCAACATCCATGCAGGTGGTCTGCGCTATCACGGTGCAGGCGTCATCGTCTCTCAGTTGTTGAAGGACGGTTTGATGAAAGGTGTGGACATTCCACAACTCGAAACATTCGAGGCTGGTATGCTCTTCGCTCGCACAGAGGGTATCATCCCTGCTCCTGAAAGCACACATGCCATCGCTGCCACTATCCGTGAGGCAAAGAAGTGCAAGGAGACTGGCGAGGAGAAGGTTATCCTCTTCAACCTCTCAGGTCACGGTCTCATCGACATGCCAAGCTACGAGGCTTACATCAACGGTGACCTGCAGAACTACACCGTCACGGATGAGGAAGTGGCAAAGAACATCGCAGAATTAGACAAACTCTAATGAGAATTAAACATCTTTTATTAACGCTATTAGTCTCTTGTACCACAACAGCTGTGGCACAAGAGACTTTTCGTTTTGGCACCAACACAAACCCCAATGGTGTGAAATTCGAGGTGGATTCACGTGGTTTCGTCATCGACGGAAAGCATGTGCTGCCCGTGATGGGCGAGATTCACTATGCCCGTGTGCCCGAAAGGGAATGGCGACGGGAGATTCAGAAGATGAGGGCAGGTGGCATCACCATCCTTTCCACTTATGTCTTCTGGATTCACCATGAGGAGGAAGAGGGGCATTGGAATTGGGAAGGCAACAAGAACCTGCGACGCTTCATTGAAGTCTGTCAAGAGGAGCACATGCCCGTCGTACTGCGCATCGGACCTTTCTGTCATGGCGAGGTCTATCAAGGAGGGTTCCCCGTATGGTTGGCTGACAAGGCACAAAGCAATCCTCAACAGTATAAATTGCGCACCACGGCAACAGGTTTCTTGGCTGCCACACGCAATCTCTACAGCAACATCTTCCAACAGGTGAAGGGCTTGCAGTGGAAAGATGGCGGCCCCATCGTGGGCGTGCAGATTGAGAACGAATGCCGAGGACCTTGGAGCTATTACATGGCGCTGAAAGATATGGCAACAGAAGTGGGTTTCGACACACCCTTCTACACCCGAACGGGTTGGCCAAAACTGAACGACAACGAGGAGTTTGGCAAGTTGCTGCCGCTCTATGGTGACTATGCGGACGGCTTCTGGGACAGAGATCTGACCGACATGCCGGGTGCCTATAAGGATGCCTTTATCATGAAGGACACCCGTCTCTCTGCCGTCATCGCCACCGAAGCATTGGGCTTGAACCAAGACACACAGATGGAGACGCAAGACCTCTCCTACCCTTACCTCACTTGTGAACTGGGTGGTGGCATGATGCCTTCGTATCATCGACGCATCAACATGAGTGGACGGGAAGTGAAACCTCTCGCCATCTGCAAGTTAGGCTCTGGTTCCAACCTCCCTGGATATTATATGTATCATGGAGGCACGAATCCTTACAATCCCAAACACACGATGGCAGAGACACAGACAACAAGTGTGACCAACTACAACGACATGCCCCACCTCACCTACGATTTCCAAGCCCCACTTGGTGAGATGGGACAACCCAACTGGACAGCATGGCACGAAAGCCGACTGCTGCATCAGTTCCTGGCAGATTGGGGTGAGGAACTGAGCCAGATGGATGTCGATACCCTTTCCGACCACTATGCCCGTCGCGGCTCCTTCGAGTTCCACAACGACTATGTTCGCATCCTCAACGAAAGCGGTACCTCCTACATCACCCCACGCAATCTCACACTCTCAACTACAATCGATTGGGCAACTGTCGAACCCTTCTGCCAAGCTGACGGTATCTTCTACTTCATCGCTATCGAAGGGAAGAAGCCACAAATCTGCATCAACGGAAGGGTCATTACAGCCAAACTCAACAGACCTTTCAAAGCATCAGGCATAAGCTTCTGTGTCCTCTCACGAGAGAAAGCCCACACTGCGTACAAGATTGGCAACAAGCTATATTATTCTGATGGCATCCTCTACCAAGACGGCAACAACATCATGGAAGAAACGTGGGGCTATCTTCCCAGCAAGGTAAACTACGTGCTCACCAAGGAACATAGCGGTTTGCGAGAGGTGAAGATGGGTAGTCAGAAAGTGGCTGCACAACCTACTGAAAGCGATTGGGAAAAGGCTGCCACATGGAACATCAGCAACCTCAACGAACAGAATGAGCACCTTGACCTCTACTTAGAAATCGCCTACCGAGGTGATGTTGCCCGTATCTATGCCGACGGCATCCTTGTCGAAGATAACTTCTGGAACGGTAAGCCTATGCTCGTACGGCTTTCCGATCTTGTGGGTAAGCACGTTGAACTGAAGATTCTTCCTCTTGGCAAGGACTACCCCATCTATCTGCAACAGGAACAAAAAGCCGAACTAAACAAAGCCCCCAACGACATACTCATATCGCTGGGGGGTATCAAAGTCCTCGAAAGGAAGACGGAAGTCTTTACATCTTTGCCATAGCCTGTTCCAAGTCGGCAATGATGTCCTCGGCATTCTCGATGCCGACAGAGAGACGCACGAGGTCGGGAGCCACACCTGCCTCACGCAACTGCTCATCAGAGAGTTGACGGTGCGTGTGGCTGGCTGGATGCAGCACACAGGTGCGGGCATCTGCCACGTGAGTCACGATAGAGATGAAGTCGAGATTATCCATGAACTTGATGGCTTCTTCACGACTACCCTTCAAGCCAAAGGCAATCACGCCACAAGAGCCGTTAGGCAGGTACTTCTGACCCAATGCATAGTACTTGTTGGAAGGTAGTCCGCAATAGTTAATCCAACCCACCTTCGGATTCTTCTCCAGCCATTCAGCCACCTTCTGTGCATTGGCACAATGCTGACGCATACGGAGATGGAGAGTTTCCAAACCGAGGTTAAGCAGGAAAGCATTCTGAGGTGCAGGGATGGAACCGAGGTCACGCATCAACTGAGCAACGAGTTTGGTCATGTATGCCATCTTGCCAAAAGCCTTCGTGTAAGTCAAGCCATGATAACTCTCATCAGGAGTGGTCAAACCTGGGAACTTGTCAGCATACGCATCCCAGTCGAAGTTGCCGCTATCCACCACACAACCACCTACTTGCGTGGCATGACCATCCATATACTTCGTGGTAGAGTGTGTCACGATGTCGCAACCCCACTCGAAAGGACGGCAGTTGATGGGTGTAGCGAAGGTGTTATCCACGATGAGTGGCACACCATGCTTGTGCGCCATCTTGGCAAAACGCTCAATGTCAAATACGTTGCCGCCTGGGTTGCTGATGGTCTCGCCAAAGAAGCACTTGGTGTTAGGACGGAACTCCTTCTCGATGCGCTCGTCATCCCAATCGGGGTCAATGAAGGTACACTCGATGCCGAGTTTCTTCATCGTCACACCAAAGAGGTTATAGGTGCCGCCATAGATACTATTAGAGGTGATGAAGTGGTCACCAGCCTGACAGATGTTGAACACAGCATAGAAGTTGGCAGCCTGTCCGCTGGACGTGAGCATAGCACCCACACCACCCTCGAGGGCAGCAATCTTCTTGGCAACCATATCGTTGGTAGGGTTAGCCAGACGGGTGTAGAAATAACCGCTATCCTTCAAGTCGAAGAGACGAGCCATCTGCTCACTCGTTTCATACTTGAAGGTTGTACTCTGATAGATGGGCAGTTGCTGTGGCTCGCCCTTGGTGGGTTTCCATCCGCCATGAATGCAGATGGTCTCAAGATTTTTCTTCATATTGTATAGTTTTGTTGCTTTCGAAGTGCAAAGTTACAACAAAAAAACGCACCGTGCAAATACACGATGCGTTTTTCTTATTTTTTCTCCGGAGATTCCGGAGAATCCGGATTTTCCAGAATCATTATACGATGCCCTGAGCCATCATAGCCTTAGCAACCTTCATAAAGCCTGCAACGTTAGCACCCTTCACGTAGTTTACGTAGCCGTCAGCCTCTGTGCCGTACTTCACGCAGTTCTCGTGGATGTTCTCCATGATCCAGAGGAGTTTAGCGTCAACTTCCTCAGAAGTCCAAGACAGACGCTCTGAGTTCTGAGACATCTCAAGACCTGATACAGATACACCACCTGCGTTAGAAGCCTTACCTGGAGAGTAAAGAATCTTAGCCTCCTGGAATACGCGAATAGCGCCTGGAGTAGATGGCATGTTAGCACCCTCAGCCACAGCGATAACACCGTTAGCAACAAGAGCCTTAGCCTGCTCTTCGTTCAACTCGTTCTGAGTTGCGCAAGGCAGAGCGATATCGGCCTTCTCATGCCAGGGGCGCTCACCAGCGTGATATACTGCATTGGGATATTCCTCAGCATATTCCTTGATACGTCCGCGCTCGACATTCTTCAGCTCCTTAACATACTCGAGCTTCTCGAATGTGATACCATCAGGATCGTAGATGTAACCATCAGAGTCTGACAGAGTCAAGGGGATAGCACCCAGCTGCAGACACTTCTCAGTAGCATACTGAGCTACGTTACCAGAACCAGAAATCAGCACTTTCTTACCCTTCAGGTCGATGCCGCGAGTAGCGAGCATAGAAGTCAGGAAGTATACTGTACCGTAACCAGTTGCCTCAGGACGGATAAGTGAACCACCGAAGGGGATGCCCTTGCCAGTGAGTACACCCTGGAACTGATGAGTCAGCTTCTTGTACTGACCGAAGAGGTAACCTACCTCACGACCACCTACACCGAT
>JBGUGM010000086.1:0-8844 GCA_045111535.1 Bacteroidaceae bacterium | reverse complement strand
ATCGTTGGACGCATAGAACTGCGCGAACGCATCATCGTCAGCGATGAACATTGTTTTACTACCGGTCTTGGAGAGAATCTCAGCCTGCCCAAGATCGTCAATCAGATGCAGATAGTTGGTGAAGTTACCCTTGTTCTTCATGTACCCATAGATGTTGTCCAGACCTGATGGCTGGTCTTCATCTAAGTTGAAACGGTCAGAACATGAGAAAAATCCCAAACCTGCAGCACACAGCGCACCCCCTACCAAGAGGTGTCTGCACAGTTTTTTCCTCTGAAAGTTATACAACATAATTATTAATTAGAATAGATTGTTTGTCCTTCTAAATGTAAAAAGTTTTTAGTAAAAAGTATTATTTATTCAATTCTTAGCTATCTGATTTCGGTGGTCATATTTGGCCAAATTCCCACGTTCATCATATAACTTTTGCAAAGAAACAACTTTTCCAAGACATACACAAAAAAAAAATTAAAAGAATTGCAAGAAAACTTAATTTTAACAATTCAAATCCCGTTTTGAGTCAATTTTGGTTAATTTTAAGCCATGAAAGTAAAAAAAGTGAAATCGCAGAAAAAGAAAGAGGAGACCATGCCACAGCATAGCCCCCTCCTGTCGTTTTGAAATTATTTTAACCAGATTTTCTTACCTTTAATCAAGTAGAATCCATGAGAAGGTTTCTCCACCCGACGTCCCATGAGGTCAAACACGTCTTCGGAAAAGTTGGCGATTGAATCTTCGGTTGGAACTTCCGAGATGAATGAAGGGTCACCCACTGCATTGGCGGAGAAATCCCGCTGCCAATAGAAATTGCCACATTCCATCCGAGCGGTCATGGTGAAAGAGATGTCTTCAGCAGGTGCCGTGAATTTGCCCGTGTTGGAAAGGACATCAGGATTGGAAGACGTCCAAGTGAGCGTCACATTTTCTTCTGGGGCAAAGAGAATCTCTTTATCGTCCGTCACTCTTGAAAACATGGTTCTCTTGAAATAGGAACCACTGTATTGGCTGTAATTGTAAGCAATGGCATATTTCGGCTGCATCTTATAACCCCAGCAAGGTACGCCCGTATTGCTCACTGCTGTGAAACAAAGCACCTTGGCGTTCGAACCTTCGAGAGTTTGCTCAGTCACAACGCCAAAATAGGTGACAGAACCCAGACGAATCTGAAGGTATGATTTCCCTTCGTCGGTGTAAGACCAAGAGCCCCGATAAGCCCCCGTCACCTTACCGTCTGCAGACAGATGGATGGTGGAAGGAGTGGTTTCTTGCATTTGGGTGTGGTCAAGTTTGTATGGATGAATGAGAACATGGTAGTCGCCTTCTATGTCGGCAGCACTCCATGGCTGAGTGGTGGCGAGCACCTCGTCAGTGGTTTCCTCGCCATCGAACTGGAAGGGTGCGGTACAGAGCCATCCTTGCTTGTTGAGATAGAGTTGATAGACACGTATCTGATGACCAATAGTACCATCGTTGAACTTGGTGTGACAAACGAGGAAGGTACGTCCCTTGTCATCTTGACAAACCGAATTGTGTCCCTGGGCACACTCCCCCACTGTCATCAAGCCCCATTGATTCATAGCACCAATGAGTTTCATGCCTTTATTGGTGGCAGCATGAGCACCAAAGTTTAGGCTATATGCGGTATAAGTGGCAAGGTTTCCTGCTGCATCCTTATACGGTCCATCGGGCTTTTCGGAACGGAACACACGCATCTCATACCCTCCATCAGGAGCAAATCCACCATAACTCATAAAGAGATAGTAGTAACCTCCGACGTGTTGAATATAGGGGCCTTCGCCACTGACATAACATCCTCCTGCAATAAGTTTGCCGAAATAAGGGTCACTGGTGTATCCCGTAAAGGAGGTCCCGTTGGGGGCAGTACCTGCATATGTGGTGGGAGAATAAGCCTGGGTGTAATCGCGCAAACCTGTGTTCTTGTCGAGTTTGAGCATAAAGATACCACCTGACCATGAGCCATAAGTAAGCCAAAGTTCATCATCCTCATCAAAGAAGGCACAAGGGTCAATGCAGTTGGGCCACAAGTTGCCCCAAGCATTGGTCTTGTAACGTGCAGGAAGTGAAGACTGCTCACCCAACACCACTTCAAGGTCGGTGTTTTTATAATCCACACTCTTACCCGAACGTGTCTGACCATCAAAACCACCGAACACGATAGGGGCTTCATAAGTGAAAGGACCTTCGGGATTGTCTGCCGTCATCAGCACCACAACGGATGCCCAATAGTCCCCGTTCAGGCTGAGATAATAGCACCACTTCTGCATGTTCGGATTGTAAACGATATCTGGTGCCCACTGGTCACCAGACACCCATGAGGCTTCGGAAGCAGCATAAGTGGAACAAAATGCCGCTGCATCAAATGAGCCAAGCGTCACCTCTTCCATTTCCGTCTTACCAGGCAAGCAGCGCTTCACTATATGGGTGGGATTGCTCTTGAATGCCTGATATGCATCCTTCGACTCATAACCGCCCTTGTAATAACGAGTGATGTCGCTATACGTTTTGAAGTCTTGGGTCTTCACGCCATAATAGTGGGAACCATAGATGTAGAAGGTCTGCGTAGCAGCATCCCACACCACAGAAGGGTCGTGAACACTCTTCCACTTACGAGTTTGAGTCTGATAGAGGGAAGACACTTCGCTCAACGTCAGTTCTTCCATTTCTTTCTGTTCTTCTTGCTGCTGAGCCACCATCGCCATGCTACATCCGAAGAACACACCAATTGTCAGTAAAAGTTTCTTCATAAATAGGTCAAATTTTAAATACGGGGCAAACTTACGAAAAAAACTTTGATAGAACAAATTTATTCAAAAATAATGATTCCATTTCCGCACATTAGGCATAAAAAAGACCGCATACGAGGTGTATGCGGTCTGCAAGATATGAATTGTTGGCAATAATTATTCTGCAGCTGCCTCAGCGGCAGGAGCTTCTTCAGCGGGAGCCTCAACAACAGGTGCTTCTACCTCTGCTGCTGGTGCCTCTGCTTCAGCCTTTGGAGCCTCAGCTGCTGGTGCTTCGGCTTTAGGAGCAGACTTGCGAGAACGGCGAGTACGAGTCTTCTTGGCCTCAGTCTTTGCCATGTTCTCATCAAAGTCAACCAACTCGATGAATGCCATCTCAGCATCGTCAGATGGACGACGCCCCAACTTGATGATGCGAGTGTAACCACCGGGGCGGTCAGCAACCTTTGTTGCAACAGTGCTGAACAGCTCAGTGATGGCATACTTGTTCTGAAGGTAGCTGAACACAACACGACGAGAGTGAGTCGTGTCCTCCTTTGACTTTGTAATCAGTGGCTCAACATACACACGAAGAGCCTTTGCCTTTGGAAGTGTCGTAGTGATTCTCTTGTGCATGATGAGCGAGATTGCCATGTTGGCAAGCATCGCCTTGCGGTGAGAATGCTTACGACCAAGGTGGTTAAATTTCTTATTATGTCTCATTTTTAATTAGTCTTTGTCTAATTTATACTTGGAAATATCTGTTCCGAACGAAAGGTTCAAGCTCTCAAGCAAGTCGTCAAGCTCTGTGAGTGACTTCTTACCAAAGTTACGGAACTTGAGCAAGTCTGTCTTGTTGAATTGCACGAGGTCGCCGAGGGTCTCCACATCTGCAGCCTTCAAGCAGTTGAGGGCACGAACAGAGAGGTTCATATCGACGAGCTTGGTCTTCAGCAACTGGCGCATACGCAGCACTTCCTCATCAAATTCCTCATTGCCATCGAAGTCTGCGTTCTCGAGCGTAATCTTCTCGTCAGAGAACAGCATGAGATGGTAGATGAGAATCTTGGATGCCTCTCTAAGGGCATCTTTTGGATGGATGGAGCCATCGGTGGTGATTTCGAGCACGAGCTTCTCGTAGTCGGTCTTCTGAGCCACACGATAGTTCTCTACTGCGAACTTGACGTTGCGGATAGGAGTGTAGATAGAGTCAATGGCAATGTCGTTGATTTCCTTGCAGAACTCGCGATTCTCGTCTGCAGGAACATATCCGCGACCCTTGTTGATGCTCAACTCCAACTCCAATGTTGCCTGAGGATCCAAATGGCAAATGACCAAATCTGGATTTAACACTCCAAATCCATTGAGGCTCTTGTTGATATCTCCAGCCTTAAACTCGGTTGAATTCTCGATGGTAATTGACACTCTTTCTGAGTCAAAACCATCAGCGACTTGCTTGAATCGAACTTGCTTCAGATTCAAGATAATGTTGGTAACATCCTCCTTCACACCTGGAATCGTAGAAAATTCATGCTCAACACCAGTAATGCGGATGGTGTTGATGGCATAACCTTCAAGTGATGAAAGAAGAATGCGACGGAGTGGATTACCGATAGTAATACCATAGCCTGGCTCCAAAGGACGGAACTCGAACTTTCCGTACTTGTCGTCAGCCTCCAACATTACGACTTTTTCTGGTTTTTGAAATGCTAATATCGCCATTTGATTATATTTTATTATTTAGAGTACAACTCGACAATCATCTGCTCCTTGATATTCTCTGGAATGTCTGCACGCTCAGGCATGTGGAGGAACTTGCCACCCTTCACGTTCTCGTCCCACTCAATCCATGGGTACTTGCTGTGGTTGAAACCTGCAAGAGCTGCGTCAATCACCTCAAGGCTCTTTGACTTCTCGCGGACAGCCACAACCTGACCTGGCTTCACTGAGTAAGATGGAATGTTCACAACCTGACCGTCAACCACGATGTGCTTGTGGCTCACGAGCTGACGGGCAGCTGCACGGGTAGGAGCCAAGCCAAGACGGAACACAACGTTGTCAAGGCGTGCCTCAAGGAACTGAAGGAGAATTTCACCTGTTACGCCAGACTTGGTAGCTGCCTTCTCGAACAGGTTGCGGAACTGACGCTCAAGCACACCGTAAGTGTACTTTGCCTTCTGCTTCTCAGCCAACATGAGACCGTACTCAGAAGATTTCTTGCGACGGTTGTTACCATGCTGACCAGGAGCATAATTCTTTTTAGACAAAACTTTGTCAGGTCCAAAGATTGCCTCGCCAAAACGACGAGCAATTCTTGATTTTGGTCCAATATATCTAGCCATATATTTTCTTAATGTTTAATGCCATGCAGTTCTCAGCAGCAGCCGCAGAAAGGAAAGATGCGACAAAACGAACTCGTTGGCAAATGACATAATTGTGTAATGATTAAACTCTTCTTCTCTTTGGAGGACGGCATCCGTTGTGTGGGAGTGGAGTAACGTCGATGATCTCTGTCACTTCAATTCCTGCCGCATGGCAACCGCGTACAGCGGCCTCACGACCATTGCCTGGACCCTTGATGTAAGCCTTCACCTTGCGGAGACCGAGATCGAAAGCAACCTTGGCGCAATCCTGCGCTGCCATCTGGGCAGCGTAAGGGGTATTCTTCTTTGAACCACGGAAGCCCATCTTACCGGCTGCTGACCAAGAGATAACATTACCTTCACTGTTAGCCAAAGTAACAATGATGTTGTTGAAAGAAGAGTGTACATGAAGCTGACCTTCAGCGGTAACCTTAACGTTTCTCTTCTTTGCAGAAGCTGTTTTCTTTGCCATATCCTAATATTATTTAGTAGCCTTTTTCTTGTTTGCAACTGTTTTCTTCTTACCCTTGCGAGTACGTGCATTGTTCTTAGTACTCTGACCACGTACAGGAAGACCAAGACGATGACGGATGCCACGATAGCAACCGATATCCATCAGGCGCTTGATGTTCAGCTGAATCTCAGAACGGAGGTCACCCTCCACCTTATATTCTGCAGCAATCACCGCACGAATCTTACCGGCCTGTTCGTCGTTCCAGTCCTTAACCTTAATGTCTTTATCTACGCCAGCCTTTTCAAGGATTTTACCAGCGCTGCTGCGTCCAATACCAAAAATGTATGTGAGCGCAATTTCACCTCTCTTGTTCTGTGGGAGGTCTACACCTACAATTCTTATTGCCATATCTTACTATAATTTCAATTTCTTACCAAAGAATTATCCCTGACGAGTCTTGAACTTAGGGTTCTTCTTGTTAATAACAAACAGGCGGCCTTTGCGCCTTACGATTACGCAATCAGGTGTACGCTTTTTCAATGATGCTCTTGTTTTCATATTGTGATTTTATTTATATCTGAATACTATTCGACCTTTGGACAAGTCATAGGGAGACATCTCAACACGAATCTTATCACCTGGAAGAATCTTGATGTAATGCATCCTCATCTTACCAGAGATGTGAGCGATGATCTCATGACCATTTTCCAATTCTACTCTAAACATTGCATTTGACAATGCCTCGACGATAGTTCCATCTTGTTCGATAGCAGACTGTTTAGCCATACTTTATAAAGATTTTTCTCTTAATATTGTTTCTATTTCTTCAAACGACGACAGGATGTCAGCCTTTCCTTTCCGCACACAGATTGAATGTTCAAAATGCGCAGCGGGCTTTTTGTCTCTTGTCACGATGCCCCAACGGTCTTCTTGCATGTAGATGTCTTTGGTGCCCATGGCTATCATCGGTTCTATCGCAATACACAAGCCATTTTTGAGCAACATTCCATTTCCTCTTCTGCCATAGTTGGGCACTTGAGGATCTTCATGCATCTTCTTCCCTATCCCGTGTCCCACAAACTCTCTAACTACACCATAGCCTTGAGCTTCGCAGTGGGTCTGAACAGCGTATGATATGTCTCCCAACCTGTGACCGACAACGGCCTGTTCAATTCCCTTGTAAAGGGCTTCCTTGGTGGTTGTCAACAACTTCTTGACTTCTTCCGAGATTTCACCCACCGAAAAGGTGTAGCAAGAATCTCCACAATAGCCGTTCAGTTGTGTGCCACAGTCAATGGACACGATATCTCCCTCCTGTAACGGAGTGTCGTTGGGTATGCCGTGAACAACCTGATGATTGACTGAGGTGCAGATGCTGGCAGGGAATGGACCTCCATAAGGATTAGGAAATCCGAAGAAGGTCGGGATGGCTCCATGATCACGAATGAAAGTATCTGCTATTGTATTCAGTTGCTTTGTCGTGACTCCTGGCTCAATCACTTTTGCCAGTTCCGCCAATGTCTTTCCTACAAGCAGGTTTGCCTCTCGGAGAAGCTCCACCTCCTCGTCAGTTTTCAGATATACCATCTTGTCTAAAGCAGTGCTTAATGTTCGCCACGAACACGGCCCGTGTCAAGCAGTCCGTCGTAATGACGCATCATCAGGTGTGACTCAATCTGCATCAGCGTGTCAAGAACTACACCGACAAGAATGAGGAGAGAAGTACCACCGAAGAAAGCGGCAAACTCTCTTTGTACACCAAAGATGCCTGCAAAGGCTGGAAGAACGGCAATCAACGCCAAGAACAAAGAACCTGGGAACGTGATGCGAGACATAATCTTGTCAATATAGTCCGCAGTATCCTTACCGGGCTTGATTCCAGGGATGAAGCCATTGTTTCTCTTCATGTCCTCAGCCATCTGCACAGGATTGATAGTGATTGCTGTATACAAATAGGTAAACAGGATAATCAGAATAGCAAAAATGAGATTGTACACAAAGCTATTGTTGTCTATCAACTGGTTGACCACTGGATTCAGTTTACTACCAGAGAACTGTGCCAGAGTGACGGGAATGAACATGATAGCCTGAGCGAAGATGATAGGCATCACATTTGCAGCGTAGGGCTTCAGAGGAATGTACTGACGTGCACCACCAATCTGACGAGCACCTGCGATTTTCTTAGCGTAGTTGACAGGAACACGACGCACGCCCTGTACGAGAAGAATGGCTGCAGCAATCACTGCAAGGAACAATACAATCTCGATGAGGAACATGACTAGACCGCCCTGCCCTGCTGAAAGACGTGAACCAAACTCCTGGAAGACAGCTTTCGGGAAACGTGCGATGATACCAATCATGATGATGATGGACACACCGTTTCCGATACCCTTATCAGTGATTCTCTCACCCAACCAAAGAACAAACATGCTACCAGCAGCCAAAATGATGGTTGCATAAAGGATAAACACATTCCAATCCTGAGATGAGTAGATAGCGGCACCTTGAGTCTGAGTCTGAAGGTTGATCAGATAGAAGACACCTTGGAAGATAAGGATAGGCACTGTCAAATAACGGGTGTACTGACTCATCTTACGACGTCCGCTTTCACCCTCACGCTGCATCTTCTGGAAATATGGAACAGCAATACCCAACAACTGCATCACGATAGAAGCAGAGATGTAAGGCATGATTCCAAGTGCGAAGATGGATGCTTGAGAGAAGGCACCACCCGAGAACATATCAAGAAGTGACATCAGACCACCCTCTGTCTGGTTCTTCAGTCCCTGCAGTGCCTCGGTGTCAACACCAGGAAGCACCACATAAGAGCCCAAGCGATAAATGGCGACAAACAACAGCGTGATGAGGATGCGTGAACGCAAATCCTCAATACGCCAAATGTTTGTTAATGTCTTAACAAGCTTGATATCCTTGATTTTATCTATAAACTTGCTCATTAGTTCAGAGTTTTACAGCGTTTCCGCCCTTTTCTTTAATTGCAGCTTCTGCTGTAGCAGAGAATGCATGAGCCTCCACGTCAACTTTCGCAGTCAGTTCACCCTTGGCAAGAACCTTTACGAGCTGATTCTTGTTCACCCAACCTGCAGCAATAAGCTCTTCAATTCCAACCTTCGTGAGATTCTTCTCGTCAACAAGTTTCTGGATGAGGTCAAGGTTGACAGCCTTGTACTCAACGTGGTTGATGTTCTTGAAGCCGAACTTAGGAACACGACGCTGAAGTGGCATCTGACCACCCTCGAAACCAATCTTCTTCTTATAACCA
>JBGUGM010000085.1:0-4793 GCA_045111535.1 Bacteroidaceae bacterium | reverse complement strand
TCGAAGGTCTCAACAAAGCCATGCAGACCGCATCTCAGAAGATGTATGCCGCAGGTGGCGCAGGTCAGGCAGGTCCTGGTGCAGGTTTCAATCCTGGCGATGCAGGCTTCCAAGGCGGTGCTCAGCCAAACGACGGCGCTCAGTCCAATGGTGCTGACGACGTGCAGGATGCAGACTTTGAAGAGGTGAAGTAAGACGAAGTCAAATTCACAATTCACAAATTCACATTGAAGGAGGTGGTCAATCGACTACCTCCTTCATTGTTAGAAACCGTTGATAGGCTTTGTCAAAAGTTGTTATCGTCAGTTTGCTGATACATTGCGCCACGAACGCCAAAGGGAACAGGATGCTGTTCAGCAATTCGGGAGCACCCTCCGATGTCCATTCCATGTCTATCGGGGTGCGGGTGTCCACCCGTGCCAGTTTCAGCCTGTTCAGCACCACCGATGCCCTGTTTCCGTACAGATGGAAACATAGGGCTGGCAGTTCGATGTAACCTTTTGGGAAGGTTGTGTGAATGGCTCTGATGACCTGAAACCAATAGTCCACATCGTTTCTCACCTTCACCTCCATCTCGTTCAAGCAACTTATGTGCAGGTGGTTATTCATCATCCTCAAAGTCCTCCATTTCTGATTCCTCGATGCAGTTCCAGTTAGGTTCCCACTTCTGATCCACTTTCTCGAGGTCGATGCCCTGCATCGTCACCATGTCTTCTTCCGTGATTTCAAGAAAGGCAGATGATGTCCTGCCCGACGGGTCAACCTTCCCTTGGTCAATCAGGAAGTCAATGAGTTTGTTCAACATGCCCATCACCTCCTCGCCACCTTCCAAGCCCTTGCCCTCCACAAACTTCTTTCCGATGCACACACTGCCAGCATGTGCCTTGCCAGGCTTTTCCACTCCTTCCAGAATGGCATCCTTGTAAGTGCCTTTCAGACAGATGCCGAAGGTGAAGTCGAGGTTGAGGTTGACCAGTTTCATCTTGTACTCCCCCGCCACAACTGCCGTGAATGCAGGACGTGGTATCTTGAAATGCGAAGCCAGGGGCTTCTCAAGGGTCTTGCACCGAAAGCCTGTGCTTTCCTCTGTGAGCATTCCCACCGTATAGTAGGGAGTGCTCACTTCTCTTTGCAACTTAAACTTCACCATAGTGCGTCTTGTCCTCCTTCTTTATTTTTAATAATAATGTGATAATCTCTCGCAGAATCCAAAGTATGGCTTCCACATCTTTTGCTTTGATTTTCATAAGTTCTTCATTTTTATTTTTCACTTTTCATTTTACCTTTTACCTTCACATACGTATCTCCCTTTTTCTCGATGAGGTTGTTCGTGATCCAGAGTGACACGACCTTCCGCAGCGGTGTCTTCATGTAGGCACGTTGCAGGGCGATGCGCAAGTCGGTTTTCGTGAAGGTGTCCGCCATCTTCTGGAAGACGGCATGGTGAGGCACCCCTTCCTTCTTCACGCTCTGTTGCAGTTCGTTGTATTTCTGCCCGAACTGGTACAGGCTGTTCCTGAGGTCAACGGTGCAGAACCACTTCACGAAATTCGTGATTACCTGCTGTTCTCTCTTGCCCACGTTGTTGTAGAGTCCATGACACAGCAATGCCAGTCGGAATCCCTTCACCGCAGCACGTCTTCTGAACACATCCCTTGCCTCGTTCAGCGTCTCTGCCGCCTTGATGCGCTCCTCCTCCAACCACTGCAACAGGGTAGGGAAGATGTAGGAAAGGTCCACGTGCTCGAAAGGCTGAAACTCATACTGCCAAGGCACCACGCTGTCAAAGTCCTCCTTCTTCACGTCGATGAGGTCATCCTTGTCGAACTTCAGAGGCAACTTGTAGTTCTTCATCTCCAGCCTGTCAAGGATGTTCCTGATTTGCAACTCGTCATTCTTGGGAATAGACTTCCAAGGAGTGAACTTCGCAAAGGTCTGATTCTCAATCGGACACACCGAAAATCTCGTCACCAGTCCATCCTCCACATTCTTGAAGAAACGGTCTATCTGGTCTTGGGTGCTCGTGAAGAGCAGATTCATGAACATCTGCACCTCACCTTTGAAGGTGTTCACACTCTTGTAGTACTGACCATAGTACCCGTTATCCCATGTCACGCGCCACAGGTCTGACTTGTCACCTCCAGCCGTCCTGTTTCCTTTGTTGAAGGTGTCCAGTTCCTCTGCCTCGATGAACATGTGATGCCCCTGATTGTTCCTCATCTTCGTCAAGAGTTCAGGCACGGAAATCAGTGGTTTCACAATGCGTACACTCACCTTCGGCGCATCCTCACCCTTCTCGTTCGCACCCTTCTTCCTCTCACTCATGGCATAGAGTTCTTCCCTTGCATTTGCCAACTCGTCCCTGTCCCTCAAATTCTGCAAGAGTTTACTCAGTCGCTTGATGAAACTCTTACCGCTTGAAGGGGGTGCAAACAGCAGGCTGATGAACTCTGTGCTCTGCTCTGAGTCGTCGAAGTACGTGGCTCTGAGATGGGAGGTGAGAGTGCCCAGAATTGGAAGAAGGGCAATAACAGTGGGGATTTTGAAGTCTTCGGGAGCGGCGTTGACGTATTGCCGAAAGATGGGTGGCAGTTTGGGCATGGGAGGCAATTCCTCCTTCGTTTCCTCCTGCTCATTCTCTATCCTTGTGCGTTCAGCCAACATCCCTCTTTCCTTCAACCAGAAATACAACTTCGGATCGATCTTCGTGCTTCGGTTCGATGAGCACAACGACACGCACTGGTTCCACGTCTCAGCCACAGGATGCCCCCAAGTGGGCAACACGGCATGAACAATCTTTGCATCGTTGTTGCACAGATTCCTGAACATCACAATCAACTCATTATAGAATGTGTGCTTCGTGCCGTCCGCAGGGTCGCCACCCGTTGTAGCGATAAAGTCCGTCACGATGTCAGCCACCTTGAAACCATTGTACTCAAAGTCCTTGTACTGGGCATCATTCGCTTCCACTTCACCCTCCGAAGTCTGCACATTCGTACCCCTTACGACGGTGCCTGTGCTCTTGTACTGCTTCATCGCCTGGATGCTGATGGGCAGCGGGTCGCTGAACAGACCATTTTCGTAGATGAAGTAATCGCTGGGCACCAGAGCCGACAACCGCGACAAATCCGTGCAAGCCTCGTCCACCGTGCCGAATTGGTGCAGTTCCAAGGCATCCGCACACCTGTCAATCGTCGCCTGCATACCGTCAGCATGGCATTGCACCAAGAGCCTCAGTCCACAGCCCGAACAGGTGATGTACACCAGCACCACGTGCAAGCGTTCCAACTCCGCCTTCTGGGTTTCCACCCACTTCGTCACTTTCTCCTTGAAAGCATCGCAACACTCCGCATGGCTTCCCTCTTGGAGGGGGCTATCAATGTCAATCATGACAAGACCAGTCGGAGTGCAATACTCCTTCTTTCGGGTCTTGTCCCCGACACGTCCCATCGGCATGATGGCAGGCAGATCTGTCTTTTCCGACTTGTCGCCCGTCTCCCTCATATTTTGGCAAATCGGCACGATGTCCTTGCTGTGGTAACCCAGCCACATCTGCAGTTCACCCATCGACGAAACAGAGGTCAGAGGTCTTTTCCTCTTGTGGTTCTCATAAATATCCAATTTCATATTTAACACTAATATTTTTTTATTGATATTTTTTGGTCGCCTGCGGCTCAAAATTTTTGCTTCAATTTTGAGCGGAGCGACCCTTCTAATCACATCATGATTTGAACGTCCCACATTCTGCAGTCCTGATACTGCTTGCCGTTATACTCACGGATGGAGAAGCCCAGACGGAACTCCATACGTTTCCTCTCTTCCATCGCCTTCTTCACGTTGGCGATGTACTGAGGGTTGCCCGCCGTCAGTTCGGCAAGCACATCGTCCGAGTGCTCCTTGCCGTCATGTCCGATGTAAGGAACAGTCAGTACCATTGGATACGTTTCTCTCTTCTCACCTTCTTTGGTGTTCCACTCGCGAGGAGTGCCCATAGATTTGATAAAACCTTGTAAATTCATAACACTAATATTTTATTAATTAATAATTGTTTTTTTGAACACAGATTTTTTTGTTTGAACACGATTTTTTTGTTTTTTGAACACGAATTTCACGAATTAAACGAATTTTGAAGTATTATTTATTCGTGTCTATTCGAGAGATTCGTGTTCGTTTTTAATCACTCGTGTTCGTTCTAATCATTCGTGTTCGTTTTTCTGTTGTCAACTGTCAACTCTCAACTGTCAACTATCCTAAGTACGTTTTGATTTGTGCGAGGATGAACAGCATCTTCCGTGTGGCTGATGCCAGCGAGAAGTTCACCTTGTCAAACTTCACCATCACCTTGAAGATCTCCTTGCTCTCATAGATTGAGAACGTTTCATGTTCCAGCACAAGGTGCAGGTTGGTGGGTTTAGTCCCCGTCTGCTGTGGGCGGAAGTGCACCTCTCCGTACTCGTTCACCCAGCCGCTGCCACGGTACTTGCGTCCGGGCTTCAATTCCATTTTTTCCATCGTTTTAATTGTTTTTTGAAGTGAAATAATAAGATGATTTTAATTGGTTCATCGCATGGCACCTGATTTGCGAGGCACGCATGGATGAGAAATGATAATTCAGTGCTCGGTAGATGGACGACTTCGACACATCGGGGAAAGCCCGCTGCAGTTCGTCAAAGTCCTTGGGGTCGTTGATGACTATCTTTCTCATACTGTTACTAATTTTATTTGTGAATAAAATTGGACTACTGACAACGGACAACTGACAACGGAGATGTTTCCAAGCCGGCATAGGAGCA
>JBGUGM010000084.1:0-8885 GCA_045111535.1 Bacteroidaceae bacterium | reverse complement strand
AGACCCAACGCGGTGTGTTGGTGAGACCCGACCCGGTGTATGGGTGAGACCCTTTGCAGTGTATGGGTGAGATACTTGCACCCGTATTGGTGAGACCCCGTGAGGCTGCTGAAATATTATCCAAAGAGGCTCAGAAATGGATAATATTATCCAAAACGGAGACGGGTTGGATAATTTTATCCGAAATGAAGCCCAAATGGATAATATTATCCAAAATGAAGCGGATTTGGATAATATTATCCGTCAAAGCCTATTTTCGGATAATGACTGGTGGGTGAGATGCAGACTGCGTAACTTTGCAGCGAGAAAGGTGATAGCGGCTAAACTTTACAAGCGTTCTTTGATTTTCTGATACGTGCTCGGATTTATACCAGTTCCACTTTCTTGACGACGGGTTTGCCACCCTCGAACTTGATGGTGACCTTGAAGTTGGCGAAGTCGCTGTAGATGTAGAGAGGGATGGTCTCGTCCTGCTTGGGCTCGTAGTCGAACTTCAGACGGATGTTGGAGCCTGAGAGGTAGTTTTCCTCGGGACGCACGGATTTGTCCTTGTCGTTGAGTTGATAGAGGGAGAAGACGGGGTCGATGAGGGTGAGGATGCGGGGCAGTTCGATGCGCAGTTTCTTGTCCTTGCCCGTGACGAGGTTCTTCACATCACGCTTCACGTCGTTCCAGATGTTGCCGTCGCTGACGGTGCCATACACCTTCATGCCTTCCTGGATGATGGACTGGAGTTTGCCATTATCGACGTTGAAGTCCTCGAGAAGTTGCTGCTTGGCAGAAGCAGCAGATTCTCCGGACTTGCCGGATTTACCGGAAGTCTTGCGGGCTGCCTCGGAGGCTTGCATGTACTTATAATCGACGTTGTCTATCCAGCAGATCTTGTCGTCGGTCATGGCGATGGCGCGGATGCGTGTGATGTCGTTATATTTCTTGTCCTCATAGTTGAGTTTCACCACCCCAATCTCGGTCTTGTCGTGATGCTTGATGATGTTGACAGAGGGGAGTTTCTGCACGTCGTACTCGTCCTTGTACATGTCGGTGTAGTGGAGGCAGAGGAAGATGCGCACGTTCTCCAAGTCGATGTCGGAGCGGTTGTTGATGGTGACCTTGATTTCGTCATCCTTGTCGGAGAGGGTCCAGTTCATGGTGGGCTCCACAGCCACATCAAGGAAGGACTGCTCCATGAGTATCTGACGGAAACTGCTGTACATGTTCTCCTCGCAGTACTGCATGTCGCTGAGCAGACAGTCATACACGCCTTGGTTGCCACGACGATAGAAGTGATTGAAGATTTCCTCCTTGCTCTTCTCTACATCGTCATGCTCGGCATAGTAGTGCGCCTTCAGCAGGTTGGGGCTGAAGATGCCGAAGCCTTCCATGGTGGAGCGGTAAAGACGAAGCAGGTACTTTCCCTCGGCAGACTTGTTCAGGTAGGTGCGTGCCTTGTAACTGTCGAGCAGGTCGGTGAGTGCCGCTGCCTGACGTGGATACTCCATGGATGCCTGGTCGAAGTAGGACACCGCCTTGGCTGTCTCGCCCTGTTCGCGATAGAGCAAGCCCTTGAGCACCAAGGCAGGGGCAGAGCGGGACGGATAGAGTTTGATGTACTGGTCGAGGGTGCTCTCAGCCTCCATCTGCAACTGCATCCGCTCATCAGGGGCGGAAACCTCAGCATCAACTCCTGCAAGAACGGAATCAGCCAACGCGATGGCTGCATCAGCCCCTTCAAGACTGCTCGCCACTCCAGATTCTCCAGGGTTGCGCAAGGTTCCTGAACGTTCCACATCGCTGCTCATCTGTATGAGCGAGAGTCCTTTCAGGAGCAGTGCCTCGCGGTTGGTGGGATAGTCCTTGAGGATTTCCTGCGTCTGGTTGTATGCCTCCAGCGGGTGCCCGCCATAGAGGTCGATGTACGCCTTGTCCTTCTTCAGGCACAGGGCATCCCATTCCTGCATGTACTTATAATAGACGGGGGCATAGTCCTCCAGGTATTCGATGTACGACATCCGCACGGTCTCTATCTCACGTTCCAACTGGCGTTTCAGTTCCTTCTGCTTCTCGTATTCGTCAAAGGCTGCTGTCTGTGCCTTCTCCATGCCACCTGCCACACTCACCGAACTCAGCGTGGCATCGCCTGTCAGCATCGAGCCAATGACGCCCACAGGATTCACTTCGGAGACAAAGGTGCTGGCACCACTCGTGGCACTCCGCATCAGCATCCACACATCGTCCAGTTCCTCGTGCTCCTTCTGCAGTTCGTAGAGGCGTTGCAGAATCGGGAACAGTTTCTTCTTCTGCTCCAGCACCTCGGGCGCCACGCGACTGAAGTCCTGCTTTGCCACATACTCCAGATAGGACATGAAGTCCTCTGACTGGCACTGCGCCACTTCCAACGCATTCATCGCCCTCACCGTCTCCTCGATGTCATACTCCGGTGTCTTCGACTCCAGCGCCTCATACGCAGGTTCGAACTCCTCCGAAGGGGTGTACTCCTCCAGATTGATGGTTTCCACAGGCCAAAAACGCCATGCGACAAAGCCAGCGATGCCCAGCACCACCAGCACAACGAGTGTCCAGATAATAGCCTTTTTCATTGTCGATAGGTTTTGATGTTGCAAAGATAATGAAAAGTTGGGAATTAGGAACGAGGAATGAGAAATTATTTGATGATTTAAAAAGAAGAAGGGGCAAAAGCCGAATGCTTCTGCCCCTTCGTTCCTATTTGATTGTATTGCTTAGAATTCGTTGTCGAAAGAAGAGAATACCATGTCGGCATCGAATGGACGACGCTCGACAGCCTGGAAGTCTTCCTTGGCACCTACGACAATCTTCTCGAAGTCGCGCATACCTGTACCGGCTGGGATGAGGTGACCGGAAATCACGTTCTCCTTCATGCCTTCGAGTGAGTCGCTCTTACCACTGATGGCTGCCTCGTTGAGCACCTTCGTGGTCTCCTGGAATGATGCAGAAGACATGAAGGACTTGCTGCCGAGACCTGCACGGGTGATACCCTGCAGAATCTGCACGGAAGTGGCAGGGATGGCATCACGTGTCTGCACGAGTTTGAGGTCACGACGCTTCAACATGGAGTTCTCGTCGCGGAGTTTGCGCGCTGTGATGATCATACCTGGCTCGAGGGTCTCAGAGTCGCCTGCATCGGTGACAAACTTCTTGCCCCAGATGCGGTCGTTCTCCTCGAGGAAGTCGAGTTTATCGACGATACCCTCTTCGAGGAAGCGAGTGTCACCTGCATCTTCAATCTTCACCTTACGCATCATCTGGCGCACGATGATTTCAAAGTGCTTGTCGTTGATGGACACACCCTGCATACGGTACACATCCTGCACCTGGTTGACGATGTACTCCTGCACGGCAGTAGGACCCTTGATGGCAAGGATGTCGGCTGGCGTGATGGCACCATCGGAAAGTGGTGTACCGGCACGCACGTAGTCGTTCTCCTGCACCAGAATCTGCTTGGACAGTGGCACGAGGTACTTGCGGACATCACCCACCTTGGAGGTGAGGATGATTTCGCGGTTACCACGCTTCACCTTACCCATGGTCACCTCACCATCGATTTCAGCCACGATGGCTGGGTTGGATGGGTTACGTGCCTCGAAGAGTTCGGTCACACGTGGAAGACCACCCGTGATATCGCCTGCCTTGGCTACAGAACGTGGAATCTTCACGAGGATGTCACCTGCCTTGAGTTTCTGACCGTCTTCCACAATAATGTGACCATTGATTGGGAATGAGTAGGTACGGAGCAGTTCACCACCCTTCTTGTCGAGGATGTGGCAATATGGCACAGCGGCACGGTCTTTGGCTTCTGTCACGATGAGGTCGCGGAGACCTGTGGTTTCATCGACATCCACACGGTAGGTAAGACCTTCCTTCACACCTTCGAACTCAGCCACACCATCGAACTCGGTGACGATGACAGAGTTGAATGGATCCCAGTCAGCGATGACCTGACCAGCCTCAACGGTGTCGCCTGACTTGGCGTAAAGGTTGGCGCCGTATGGCACAGGAACGGTAGAGAGGATGATGCCTGTATTGAGATCGAGGAAGCGGAGTTCTGCCAGACGACCTACCACGACCTGACCATCAGGATGCTCTGCAGTAGGACGTGCGACAGTGCGCAATTCGTCGATTTCTATCTTGGATGCATTCTTTGCCTTGATTTGTGCATTGGCAGCAGCGTTACCTGCGACACCACCGGCGTGGAACGTACGGAGGGTCAACTGCGTACCAGGCTCACCAATGGCTTGTGCAGCGATGACACCGACAGCCTCACCCTTCTGCACCATGCGCTGGGTGGCGAGGTTACGTCCGTAGCACTTCATGCAGACACCCTTCTTGCTTTCGCAAGTGAGGACGGAGCGAATCTCGACGCTCTCGATGCCACATGCCTCGATTTCTGCTGCGATGCGGTCGGTGATTTCCTCACCACTGGCAACGATGAGTTCGTTGGTCTTCGGATTGACGATGTCGTGTACAGACACACGTCCGAGGATGCGCTCAGCCAAAGATGCCACCACGCGGTCGCCATCCTTGAGGGCTGTGCAAATCAAGCCACGAAGCGTGCCACAGTCTTCCTCGTTGATGATGACGTCGTGAGACACATCGACGAGACGACGGGTCAGGTAACCTGCGTCGGCAGTCTTCAAAGCGGTATCGGCAAGACCCTTACGAGCACCGTGCGTAGAGATGAAGTACTCGAGCACTGACATACCTTCCTTAAAGTTAGAAAGGATTGGGTTCTCGATGATGTTGTTGTCGGAAGCACCTGCCTTCTGAGGCTTTGCCATCAGACCACGCATACCTGCCAACTGAGAAATCTGGTCGGCAGAACCACGGGCACCAGAGTCGAGCATCATGAAGACGGCGTTGAAGCCTTGGTCAGCCTCAGTCATCTGCTTCATGAGGGTCTTCTTCAGAGAGTCGTTCACCTTCGTCCAAGTTTCCACCACCTGCTGGTAACGGTCCTTGTCGGTGATCAGACCCATCTGATAGTTCATGGTGATCTGGTCAACAGCGTCGTGACCGTCCTGAACAATCTTCTCCTTCTCGGCAGGAATGATGATGTCGTCGAGCACGAAGGACAGACCACCCTCGTATGCCTTGCGGTAGCCGAGGTTCTTGATACCATCGAGGAACTCACAGGCACGTGCCATACCTACGCCCTTGATGACGCGAGTGATGACTTTCTTGAGCGCCTTCTTACCGATGACCTCGTTGACGAAGCCAATCTCCTCTGGAATCACATCGTTGATGATGATACGACCTACGGTGGTCTCTACCAGGTGCTTGTATGGATTGCCATTCTCGTCGATGTCGCGAACGACACACTTGATGAGCGCGTGCACATCCACCTTGCCCTCGTTGAAGGCGATGATTGCCTCTTCTGGACCATAGAAGGTGAGACCTTCACCCTTGGCTCCTGGACGAATCTTGGAGATGTAGTAAAGACCGAGCACCATGTCCTGAGAAGGAACGGTGATAGGCTCACCACTGGCAGGAGAAAGGATGTTATGTGACTGAAGCATCAGCAACTGTGCTTCAAGGATTGCTTCGTTAGAAAGTGGAAGGTGAACAGCCATCTGGTCACCATCGAAGTCAGCGTTGAAGGCTGTACATGCGAGTGGGTGCAACTGGATTGCCTTACCCTCAATCATGCGGGGCTGGAATGCCTGAATACCCAGACGGTGAAGTGTAGGTGCACGGTTGAGGAGCACTGGATGACCCTTCATCACGTATTCGAGGATGTCCCAAACCACTGGGTCACGACGATCTACAATCTTCTTGGCAGACTTGACAGTCTTCACGATACCGCGCTCGATGAGTTTGCGGATCACGAATGGCTTGTAGAGTTCTGCAGCCATGAGTTTTGGAAGACCGCACTCGCCCATGTTCAACTCAGGACCTACGACAATCACGGAACGTGCAGAGTAGTCAACACGCTTACCGAGGAGGTTCTGACGGAAGCGTCCCTGCTTACCCTTGAGGGCATCGGAGAGAGACTTCAATGGACGGTTGCTCTCACTCTTCACGGCACTGCTCTTACGAGAGTTGTCGAAGAGAGAATCGACTGCCTCCTGGAGCATGCGCTTCTCGTTGCGGAGAATCACATCAGGAGCCTTGATCTCGATGAGTCGCTTCAGACGGTTGTTACGGATGATGACACGACGATAGAGGTCGTTGAGGTCGGAAGTGGCGAAACGTCCACCATCCAGTGGCACGAGCGGACGGAGGTCTGGAGGTGTCACAGGAATGTTGTGCATGATCATCCACTCAGGCTTGCTCTTGCCCTTACTTGCACGGAAGGACTCCACCACCTGCAGACGCTTGAGTGCCTCTGTCTTACGCTGAACAGAACCATCCTTGTCGGCTGCTGCACGCAACTCGTTGGCAAGGTGGTCAAGGTCAATACGCTGGAGCATGTACTCAATCGCCTCAGCACCCATCATGGCGATGAACTTGTTAGGATCTTCGTCAGGGAGCAACTCGTTGTTGGGGTCGAGGTTGTCGATGATGTCGTAGTACTCTTCTTCAGAGAGGAGTTCACCATTGAGGATGTTCTTGTCGGCATCCTCAGCAACACCTGCCTGAATGATGATGTAACGCTCGTAGTAGATGACAGCGTCGAGTTTCTTAGTTGGGAGACCAAGAAGATAACCAATCTTGTTAGGTAATGAGCGGAAGTACCAAATGTGGGCTACTGGCACAACGAGTGCGATGTGACCAGTGCGCTCACGGCGTACTTTCTTCTCCGTTACCTCCACACCGCATCGGTCGCAGACGATACCCTTATAGCGAATGCGCTTGTACTTGCCGCAATGGCACTCATAGTCCTTGGTAGGACCAAAGATACGTTCGCAGAAGAGACCATCGCGCTCAGGCTTGTAAGTGCGGTAGTTGATGGTTTCTGGCTTCAGCACCTCACCACAACTGTTCTCGAGGATTTCCTCAGGAGAAGCAAGGCTGATGGTAATCTTGGTGAAATTATTTTTGATTTTTGATTCTTTCTTAAAAGCCATGTTGTATGTTGTCTTTTTATATTAATCCAATGAGATGCTAAGACCAAGGCCACGAAGTTCGTGGAGAAGCACGTTGAGTGACTCTGGAATGCCAGGAGTTGGCATTGGGTCGCCCTTGACGATGGCTTCATATGCTTTGCTGCGGCCATTGACATCATCTGACTTAATCGTAAGGATCTCTTGAAGAACATGTGCTGCACCGAATGCCTCGAGTGCCCACACCTCCATCTCTCCGAAACGCTGACCTCCAAACTGGGCTTTACCACCAAGTGGCTGCTGAGTGATGAGAGAGTAAGGACCGATGGAACGTGCGTGCATCTTGTCCTCGACCATGTGACCAAGTTTCAACATGTAGGTCACACCCACAGTGGCTGGCTGGTCGAAGCGAAGACCTGTCTCACCGTTGTAGAGGTAAGTACGTCCGTAGCGTGGAAGTCCTGCCTTGTCAGTCCATTCGCAGAGGTCCTCGAGACGAGCACCATCGAAGATTGGCGTAGCGAACTTCACATTCAGTTTTTTACCGGCTGCACCCAACACGGTCTCGAAAATCTGACCGATGTTCCTACGTGACGGCACACCCAGCGGGTTGAGCACGATATCTACAGGAGTACCATCCTCGAGGAATGGCATATCCTCCTGACGAACAATCTTTGACACGATACCCTTGTTACCGTGACGACCTGCCATCTTATCACCCACACCCATCTTACGCTTCTTGGCAATGTAAACCTTTGCCATCTGGATGATGCCTGATGGGAGTTCATCACCAATGGTGAGAGCAAACTTTTTGCGGTGGAGTTCAGCAGCCAAAATCTTGTACTGCTTGAGGTAGTTGATGACCAACTGGCGAATGAGTTCGTTGGTGTGCTCATCCTTGGTCCAACCACTGAGTTGAACAGCGGTGTAGTCGATGTTGTGAAGCGCACCTGCAATGAACTTGGCACCAGCAGGGATGATGTCGGCACCCATGTAGTCCTTCACGCCCTTAGATGTCTTACCCTTGGTGAGCGTAAGAATCTTGTCGATGAGGATTTCCTTGAGACCATCCATCTTATCCTGATATTCCTGGTCGTACTTAGGCAGAATCTTCTTGTCCTCAGCCTTCGAAGCACGAGTCTTAATGGCCTTAGAGAAGAGTTTCTTGTCAATCACGACACCTGCGAGAGATGGAGTTGCCTTGAGGGAAGCATCCTTCACGTCACCAGCCTTGTCACCAAAGATGGCACGGAGCAACTTCTCTTCAGGAGTTGGGTCAGACTCACCCTTTGGCGTAATCTTACCAATGAGGATGTCGCCTGGCTCGATGCGGGCACCTACGCGAACAATACCGTTCTCGTCGAGGTCTTTCGTTGCATCCTCGCTGACGTTTGGAATGTCGGCAGTGAGTTCCTCAACACCACGCTTGGTCTCACGCACTTCGAGTGAGTACTCGTCCACGTGAACAGAAGTGAGGAGGTCTTCACGAACAACGCGCTCGTTCAGCACGATAGCATCCTCATAGTTGTAACCCTTCCAAGGCATGTATGCCACGAGGAGGTTACGACCCAGTGCCAACTCACCGTTCTCTGTCGCATAACCTTCAGTCAGAATATCACCTTTCTTCACCTTCTGACCACGGTCACAGATAGGACGGAGGTCAATGGTCATGTTCTGGTTGGTACGACGGAACTTTGGAATCTTGTACTCCTTGAGGGCTGGCTCGAAACTAACGAACTCTTCATCCTCCGTACGATTATAGAGAATGCGGATAGTTGTTGCATCCACGTATTCAACCACACCATCACCCTCTGCAACAATCATGGTACGTGAATCCTCACACACCTGCTTCTCAATACCAGTACC
>JBGUGM010000083.1:0-2358 GCA_045111535.1 Bacteroidaceae bacterium | reverse complement strand
ATAACCATCGAGGCGCAAAGAGGAAATACGATTACCTTTACGTGCGCAGGAACGGGAGTCAACAACCGTAAATGCCATTTCAAAATGATTGTAACCACCGGCCAGTCTGAATACGAAGGGATACTGCTGGAGACCAAGAAAATAGACGAACAGAAGGTCACATACTCTTACATGATACCCCGAAATGCGCGGTATGTAAGGATGCAGGCTACTTACGACACAAACCTTTCGAGGGAAGGAAGGAGTAAGCCCCTGAGTTTTGCCGTCAACTGCTCCGTTGTCGAAGGAGCCTCCACGACAGGCACAGACCCCGTGGCTAAAGAAGACGACGATCCTTGTGACTGCAACGGACGAGGAGCATATTCGTCTAAAATCTGCAACGTATATTTTAAGGATATCACGGGTGACGTGGCAGTAAGACGAGAATGTGATGACGATGACTCATGGGTGGGAGCCGAGTTTGAAACCCACCTCCTCTATTGTGAAAGAATTAAGACCGAGGAGGATTCTGAGGCTGTACTTGGTTTGGCGGATAAGACTGCACTTACCATGTTGTCGAAAACCATTCTGCTCCTGCCTCCATACGAAGGAGAAATCAGTAATATCAGAATGGTGATGGGAATCATCTGGATAAACATGAAAAAATCGATGCTCAATGGTGGAGAACTCCGTATCCATGGTACACAAGCCGTTGCAGGCATCCGAGGCACGATTGTTGCGATGGAGGAATTGGGCAACGAGACGCGATTCTGGCTCTTGACAGGCAAGGTGGACGTGACGAGCAAGAAGACAGGCAAAACGGTAGAACTACAAGCGGGTCAAATGACGATTACCGGTAGGGATGGTCAGACGAAAATCCAGAAATTCGACATTGAGAAGGCTGCCAAGAGGTTCAAGATTCCTATGGATGAGATTCGCAACCATTATTCGGATACCGGCAGCACGGACAATACGAGTGTGCTGTTCACGGAAGGCAAACTGAATTATAAGGTTCTGAGTTCCAACACGGTGGAACTGACGAGCGAGTTGAAGGGCAGTTACAGCGGTCACGTGAAGATTCCAAGTGTGGTGAAGCACAGTGGCGTGACCTATCAGGTGGTGGGCATCGGCAAACGGGCTTTCGCTGACCAGACGAAGATGAAGTCGGTGGAGATTCCTGCCAGCGTGACGAGTATCGGTGAGGATGCCTTCTACAACACGGGACTGGCTTCGGTGGCTGTGCCGGGCAACAATGCCAATGTGCAGCGCCATGCCTTCCGCAGTTGCCGCCTTCTCACCACTGCCATCATCAGCGGCAAGAATGCGTATTGTCACCCCGAGGCTTTCGCTGACTGCAAGTACCTGCAGGATCTGCGAATCGAATCTCCTTCGGCTACGCCAGCCACGAACCGTTCCACGCAGACGACGACCACCACGACCACGACTCCGCAGGGTGGGGTGAAGGTGTCATCGCCTGGCAAGTATTCATTCACGATTCCGACTAACAAGTAGGAAAGATGTCACGTACTTAAAAACAATATTTACTAATCGTTATCATTTTATGAAAAAATTATCATTTCTGACGGCAGCGCTTGTCCTGCTTTTGACAGCCAACTGCAACAATGGCACCAATGCCAATGTGACCAACTCTTCTGACGATGCTGCCAGCGATGGCACCACCGCGAACCTTGCACAAGTGCCAGACACCATGGAGATGGGCAAACTCTATTTCGTGAATCTCAAGGAGGGAGAACTGCCTGTCATGACTGGCTTGAGCCTGTACGGCAATCGTTGTGGCGGTGATGACATCAATTATAAGCCATTCGCCACCGAAGGTATCCGCTCTGTTTTTGAACTGAATGAGTGGATAGAGTTTAATCCAGAAGCCAATGCCGGGACGAGCATCAAGGTGATGGTGTTCAAGCACAATGCCGACCAGGGCTTTTACCAGAAGAACACTCTGAATGATGAAACTCCTGGTTATATTCTGGAATGTGACCTGAACAAAGAGCCCGATGCGGAAGAAAATGCCTCTTGGGGTTCGTTCTACCTTCATCCAGAGGAGGTGGAGCCTGGCTATTACGACTTTGTGTTCCTCCACAACAACAAGGTGTTTGCCACGATGTTGACGAGATTCTACAAAGTTGATGAAATAAGCGACAAATCCGATTCGGAGTTGGAGAAACTGATGAATGAACGTTCGTAACTTAAAAAAACTAGATAATTATGAGTAAGATTGTGATTTTGCAAGGCTCTCCAAGAGCGAACGGGAACACCGCTTGGATGGCGGAAGAGTACAAGAAGGCTGCTGAGGCAGCAGGTCATGAGGTGACACTGGTGAATGTGTCGCACAAGAAGATTGCAGGCTGTATGGCTTGC
>JBGUGM010000082.1:0-1999 GCA_045111535.1 Bacteroidaceae bacterium | reverse complement strand
GCTCCATGCGCGAGAGCCTTGCAGCATCTGCTTCAGGCATCATTGCGGAGTTCAAGCGCAAAAGTCCTTCGAAGGGATGGATCAAGGAAGAGGGCAAGCCCGATGTCATTCCTGCCTCCTACAGCGAGAATGGCGCCAGTGCCATCTCAATCTTGACTGACGAGAAGTACTTTGGTGGCATCCTGCGGTATATACGCATTGCCCGTCCTACCGTCTCCTGCCCCATCCTGCGCAAAGACTTCATCGTGGATGAGTACCAGCTCTATCAAGCCAAGATGGTGGGTGCAGATGCTGTCCTGCTCATCGCTGCTGACCTCACCCAAGAGGAATGCAGCACATTGGCGAAGAAAGCCCACGAACTGGGACTTGAAACCCTGCTCGAAGTGCATTCCGAGCCAGAACTGGAATATGTGAGGGAGAACATCGACATGGTGGGCGTGAACAATCGCAACCTCGGCACTTTCCATACGGATGTGGCGAACTCCTATCGCCTTGCCTCCCTGCTGCCCAAGGACTATGTGCTTGTTTCTGAAAGCGGCATCAGCAACCCACAAACCGTGCGTGAACTCCGCGAAGCAGGCTTCCGAGGCTTCCTCATCGGCGAGACCTTCATGAAGACCCCCGACCCAGGCAAAGCCCTCGCTGACTTCATCGCCCAGGTAACCCAATAACCCCCACTCACCCCATTAAACCCATTAAGCCCATGATCATCAAAGTTTGCGGAATGCGCGACCCCGACAACATCCGGCAAGTGGATGCCCTGCCCGGTGTCGATTGGATGGGATTCATCTTCTGGCAAAAGTCCAAGCGCTATGTCAGCGAGCCCCCCAAAGACATGCCCATCAACAAGAAGCGTGTGGGTGTGTTCGTGGATGAAGACATGGAACAAGTAAAGCACATTGCCCGCGAGTATGCCCTCGACATCATTCAACTTCATGGTCACGAGTCACCCGACTATTGCCAACAACTCCGTGAATGGAAAGTGATCAAGGCTTTCAACATCGCGACACCCTCCGATTTGGAAAGCACCAAACCTTACGAAGGCATCGCTGACTACTTCCTCTTCGACACGAAAGGAAAATCCGTGGGTGGCAATGGTGAGAAATTCGATTGGAGTGTGCTCAACAGCTACCAAGGCAAGACACCCTTCCTGCTGAGTGGCGGCATTGGTCCTGATGATGCCGAACGCATCAAAGCCTTCCATCATCCTCTGCTTGCAGGCATCGACCTCAACTCAGGCTTCGAGACCTCCCCTGCGATGAAAGACCCAGCGCTCCTCCGCACCTTCCTCTCCCAAATCATCCATTAACCCACTCACCCCATTCAACCCATAAAACCCATCAAAGAACAATGAATAGAATCAATCAACTCTTCGCCACCAAGCGCGAAAATATCCTGTCCATCTACTTCTGTGCAGGACACCCCACATTAGAAGGCACTGCCAACACCATCCGCACCCTCGAGCAGAAAGGTGTCGATATGATTGAGGTCGGCATCCCCTTCTCCGACCCTATGGCTGATGGTCCCGTCATCCAGGACGCTGCCACCAAAGCCCTCCGCAACGGCATGACCCTCAAAAAACTCTTCTCCCAACTCGAAGGCATTAGGGGAAAACTGTCAACTGTCAACTGTCAACTGTCAACTGACGAAGTCAAAATGCCTCTCATCCTCATGGGCTACCTCAACCCCATCATGCAGTTTGGCTTTGAGAAGTTCTGCCAGCGTTGTGTAGAGGTAGGTGTTGATGGTGTCATCATCCCCGACCTTCCCTTTGCCGATTACCTCGAAGAGTACAAGCCTGTGGCTGACAAGTACGACATTCGCATCATCATGCTCATCACCCCCGAGACCTCTGACGAGCGCATCCGCTTCATCGACGAGCACACCGATGGCTTCATCTACATGGTCTCCTCTGCTGCCACCACAGGTGCCCAGAAGGAGTTTGGCGACCAGAAGCAAGCCTACTTCTCACGCATCAAGGGCATGAGCCTGAATCACC
>JBGUGM010000081.1:0-1517 GCA_045111535.1 Bacteroidaceae bacterium | reverse complement strand
CTATAGCTATTAAATTGAAATGGTGAATCCATGGTGATTTGATGGTGGAATGTATGGTGGAACAAATCACCATGCTTCCACCATAGGCGTTAATGTTAAAATTAAGGCCCGATTGGTTAAATTTGACTTGGCGGAAATCGTTTTGTTTTTTGCCGAGGGTAAAACTCGAAACTTGTTTGAGATGGGTTGTCCTGGCAAATGTAAGCAGCCCTTCGAGTCATTTGCGATGCTCGAAGGGCTTTGGTTTATGCAGACTTCTTTCCAATCAGTCTGTTAAACTCGCTGGCATAGAATACCCCAAGAAGGTATTGTTCCAGCTGCTCCAGAGGCAGATAGTCGGTGCATCTTGTCCCGAACTCTCCTGGCTTCTCTACCACATAGACGGCATACCTTGCCCCACATCGGGCATCGGCTGCACGGAGGATGGCTTTAGGGTTCAGCTGAGTGACCCATTGCTCAATCATTGTTTTTCTCTGCTTGTTGGTCATATCGCCTAATATTTAGTTAGATACCATTCATTGATATTCCAAACCTCAATATCATAGTTGGTTTCATAGCCTTGCGTCTGGTAGGCAAACTCCAGTTCCTTGCGGAGCCTGCGCTTTGCCTCGGCTTCTAACACACGCTTTGAGGTCTTTTCAATCTCATCTTCGCTAAAGAACTCATCAAGCTCTATGCGGTGGTTCTTCACGATGGCATTCACGGCAGCCCATTTGCTGGTGAATACGCCAGCACATTCCCGATGGTTTGTGCTGTGCTTCAGTCTCGTAAACAACAAATATCTGTCTCATATTGCTTGGGTATTATTGGGAATAGGCAGCTCCCTTGCCACCTATTCCCGAAGTCGTTTAATCTCCAATCTCCGAAGTGATGAAGTCCATGTGTCCGGCAAAGATGTCATCTGCCTCAATCTCATGCTCATTTCCCCGGTCGTTCTTCTCGTCACCTATGATGGTGAGACCTCCATCCTTGTTCGCTCTGACGGAAAGGATTACCACGTCACAAGGCTCGTCATAGTCATAGGCTGCTACGATGGGACATTCACCCTCGAAGTGCCATTCATAGCCATCATCCACCTTCTCGCCATGAAGTTTAAGTGCTGCTGCAAGTTCTTCCTGCTCACGGTGCTTCACCTCCTGCACACTGTCATAGAAGGAAAAGTCCTTCAGTCGTCCGCTACGTGTGGCGTGAACTTCTTCGCCGTTCTCCTTGTCGGTGTCATACTCATGGAACAGCACCGGCACGAAGTCGATGGGTGCTGCCATCCAAGAAATGTTGTTCAACGAATAGCCGTGCTCGGAAAGGAACAATTCTATTTCGTCCTCCAGCATGTGGTCGGCTACGTTCAAAACCTCGATGCGCACGTTGGCGCTGTCCATTACGATAATCTTCATAATCTGCTATGTTTAAGGGTTATACATTAGTCTTTATCATAGAGCCGTGAGAGGAATGCTTGCAGTTCTGCGTCCTCAATCTCTGCAAGGGTGCAAGGCTTGAAATCCTTGTCCTGCTCAATC
>JBGUGM010000080.1:0-11828 GCA_045111535.1 Bacteroidaceae bacterium | reverse complement strand
GTTACCTCCAAGGGAGATGTAGAGGTAGTCCTTGAGCCAGGAGGAGAGGCTGATGTGCCAACGGCGCCAGAACTCGGTGATGGACTTAGACTTGTAGGGGCTGTCGAAGTTCTTGGGAAACTGAAAACCGAGCAGGAGGGCAATACCTATCGCCATGTCGGAGTAGCCCGAGAAGTCGCAGTAAATCTGGAGGGTGTAGCCATAGACGGCAAGGAGATTCTCGAGTCCGCTGTAGAGGTCTGGCTGGTCGAAGATGCGCTCGACGAAGTTGATGGAGATGTAGTCGGAGATGACGGCTTTCTTGAAGAGTCCCGCGATGATGAGGAAGATGCCTGTGCCGAACATCTGGTCGGACACGAACAGGGGGCGACGTATCTGTGGGATGAAGTCACGTGCCCGCACGATAGGACCTGCCACGAGTTGGGGGAAAAACGAGACGTAGAAGGCATAGTCGAGGAGCCGGTTGAGGGGACGTATGTTGCCACGATAGACATCGATGGTGTAACTCAGCGACTGGAAGGTGAAGAAACTGATGCCCACAGGCAGGAAGATGTCACGAGGTTGCCACGTCACATCCAACAGGTAGGAGCCACTGATGGCTGAGGGTACATGCACACCACAGTTCGACAAGAGGGTGCAAATGGTCTCACCCAGAAAGTTGGTGTATTTGAAGAAGACGAGCAGACCAAGATCGAGGACAAGGGAGAGGACAAGAAGCGTCTTGGCTAAGGCTCCCTTCCCCACCCCTCCTATCGCTTTGGCGATGAAGTAGTCGCTGATGGTGACCAAGGCGAGGAGCCAGAAGAAGAGTCCGCTGGACTTATAATAGAAGTAATAGGAGAAGAGGGTGACAAAAAGGATGCGCAGGGTGTCTGCCTTGCCCAAACAGTTATAGATGAGAGTGAATGCCAAGAACAGGAACAGAAAGATGCCCGAAGAGAATATCATCGGGGATTCTGGCTGATAGAGCAATTGTTCTATAAGGCGTGAAAAATCAATGTCAAACATATAATCCTAAAATCCTTTTACCGTTTTATAAGGCTTCTGTTCTTTGGGGGTGGAGCCGTGCATCATGCGCGTCTGACTACCCGATACGGCTGTGCCCATGTAGGCTTTGTAAATGGCTTCGCCAAGGAGTTTTCCCTGCAGGGTGTAACCCGATGCAAGGTAATGGATGCAGTCGGTGTTCATGAGTCCTGCATTGCGCCAGTTGGTGAAGGCAGAGGTGGAGCCTCCTGCAATGGTGAAGATGTCCCATGCCGCCATGCGATGGGATTGGCAGAAGTTCACGATGCTGCGTGCCACATTGGCTGTGTTCTGATTGGGCACCTTGGTGGTGCTGTAGTGTGTACGGCGATGACGACCCGACCCTGTGGTGTAACTGCCTGTACGCTGAGAGATGTAACTGCCAGGAGGTGTGGTGAAGAGGAAGCACACACCGGGACATTGCTCGCTGATGCGCTGGGTGAGGGTGCGCATGGTCTCGGCATGGGTGCGCTCGTCAAGTGTGGCGCCATGTGCCTCGTTGGTGCCAAAGGAGATGATGAGGAGATCGGGACGCTCTGCCACCACACGGTTGATCATGTCCTGCTCGTAGAAGCGACGTGCCCAAGCGCCATTCATGCCGTAGTAGGTGAACTCCATCCGAGGGAAGTAACTCTGCAGGGTGCTGCCCAAGGTACGGGGCAGGATGTTGCCCTTGACGTGGGAGTCGCCTATCTGCATCACCTTGATGGTCTTGTTCTGATGTATCTTCTTGAAGACAGGTGACAACGTGGAGCCATTGATGAGTTCGTTGGCACGGGTGTTACGGAAAGTGGACGGGAAGGGAGTGGTCAACGATTGGGCATGAAGGGGTGTGCATAATGCTGAACACACCATGCCAATCAGGGCTATCGCCACACTCCTCCATATCTTCATCTTATTGTACACGATTCTCGTAATTGCTCTTTCCGTTCATCAGCACATCGAAGAGCAGTTCTGCCAAATGGCGTCCACCTGCAAAGTTGATGTGCGTATAGTCGAGGTTTGCTTGTTTCTTTTCTGTCATCCGGGCAAGACTGCCATCACCACCCATGGCTTCGTAAAGGTTCCAGAATGCCACATGATGGTCACTTGCCATCTTGCGCTCGTAGGACACCATCTCCTTCACACCCCCCATCGTGTGCATCTGACCATCGGAGCCACGTTTGTCGCGGTCACCCATGCTGACAACGAGAATGCTGGCATGGGGATAGGCTTGCTTCATCAAGTCAATGACCTTGCCAAGTTGACCCGTATAACCCCCATAGTCCTTCTGCTTCTCGTTCGCCACATTGAGTCCATAATGCAGGATGATGAGGTCGTAGGGACGCGCCGAGGCGAAACTGCGAAGGGTCTCCACAGGGATGCCCCCCAGGTGCTGACCACCACTGCCACGCATACTGAAATTATCCACAGCCACACCGTTGTGTCCATCGAGCGCCACGCCATAGAAGCGGGAACCATGCCCACCTGTCACAGTCATGTTGAAGCGGTTGATGTTGCCGTTCACACTCTTCGCCACCACATTGCCAGCCCCTTGCTGAGCAGTCTCGACAGTACGGGTCACGGTCTTATAACTGATGGTGGAATCGGAGTCCATCACCTCCACCACTTCTTCGTAAGTCTGAGGTGCACTGGCCGCACCATTGGAGAAGAGCGACTGGCTCTCGCCACCATTGAGGGAATAGTCGATGTTGAGTCCACTGCCCGGTGTGAAGAACACAGTAGCCTCATCCGCTTCACCCAAGAGGTTGCCATACACGTTGGTCTGACAACGCAATTCGTAAGTGGCTGTACCCGAAGGGATGAAGTAACTGCCTGCCATGCTCTGGAGGCTGGCTTTGAAACCACGCCCCCTCTCATTGGCATGATAGCGGCTCCAATTGCTGCGACGGGAGGTCACAGAACGACGAAAGTCTGAGGACACGCAGGCAATCTCGACGAAGCCCACGCCCTTGCCACCAAACTTGCCCTGCAACAAGGCACGCAAGTCCATGGTGAGGATGTCACCCTCGATGTAGGAGTCTCCGAAATATGCCACACGTACAGGACGGTTGTGCGACTGTCCCAAGGCTGCATAGAACTTGTCCATCTCACGGTGCAAGCCATCGGTGGCAAAGTCTTCGATTGCCACCATTCCCTTGGGCACGGTGTCCACATAAGCCAGTTGCTTCACTCGGATGGCTGCTGAATCCACACCTTTCTCCACAAAGCCATCCAAAGAGTCTGCCACCTTCTCTGCCACGATGTTTCCGTCCTTGTCACGACGCTGCACATCACTCAGGATGTTCACCCGTCGCAAATCCGTATCAAAGAGGTTGATGCGTGGCAGATAGAACAATCCTATCAAGCCCGCCACCACGACGAGCACCAGCAGGAATGTCCACCAATTCCTATTTTTCATCTCTGTTTTCATAATCTTCTCCCATCTCCGGATAAGAGATACGGGTATGATATATCGTCTTCAATTTGTCTTTCAGCACCATCTTGGCTACAGCGATGTCCTTGAAAGTGATGGAACACTCGCTGAAGAAACCTTCTGCCACCTGACTGTCGATAATCTTATCCACCAACTGATTGATGCTGTCCTCCGTGTACTCAGGCAGAGAACGGGAAGATGCCTCCACCGCGTCACACATCATCAGAATCGCCTCTTCCTTAGTGCTCGGATTAGGACCAGGATAAGTGAAGGCACTGGCATCAATGGCTTCGTCAGGATGGTCGTTCTTATAAGTGATATAGAAATATTTCGCCTTACCCAAACCGTGATGGGTGGTGATGAAGCGCTTGATGGAATCGGGGATGTGATTCTTGTCGGCAAGTGCCACACCATTCTTCACGTGGGCAATGATGACTTCGGCACTCTTCAATGGAGTCAAATGCTTGTGAGGTGACATGCCGTTCTGATTCTCGGTGAAGAAAGCAGGACGTTCCATCTTGCCGATGTCATGATACAGGGCACCGGTACGCACCAACTGCGCCTTGCCACCAATCTTGTTCGCCACCTCGGCACTCAGGTTTGCCACCTGCATGGAGTGCTGGAAGGTGCCTGGGGCCACTTCTGTCATGCGTTGCAGGAGCGGGTTGTGGACATTGCTGAGTTCCACGAGGGTCACATCGCTGGTGAAGCCAAACATCTTCTCCAACATCCACAGGAGAGGATAGGTGAAGAGCAGCAACACACAGTTGACGGTGAAGCAGACATACATCCAGGTGTCCATCTTGATGTCGTTCTCATGATGGAGGGAGTAGCCTGTATAGCAGATGACATACACCAGGAAGATGATGAATGCCGTGCGGACAATCTGCGAACGCTGGGAGAGTTCACGCAGGGTCTGTATCGCCACCATACCTGCCACCAACTGCACCACGAGAAACTCGTAATTGCTGGTCAGCATCAAGGAGATGATAAGCACCATGCCACAGTGGAACATGAAGGCTGTACGGGAGTCCATGAACACACGAATCACAATGGGCACCAGACAGCACGGGAGCATGAACACATTCAATATCTTGTGCGACACCATCAGCGAGGCAATCACACAGAAGACCACTGGCAAGACAAAGAGCAAGGTCACATTGCGGACATTCTCGAAGTAATCGACACGGAACAGGGACAAATACGTGATGAGCGACACAAAGATGACCAGCACAAAAATCGTCTGACCAATGGAGCGGTAAGGAATATTCGTGTCGATGGTGTTACGCCGTTCGTAGTCCTTCTCGTAGGAGCGCAGCACGTCATACACCTCCTCCGTCACTGTCTCACCACGGTCCACAATCTTCTGACCTGCCTGCACAAAGCCATTGTAACTAGAGATGTTCTGCAGGTTCTCATCCAGTTCCGTATCCGACTTCATCTTGTCATACGTCAGGTTCTGCTGGATGAGTTCGTTGATGTTGTACTGCTGCAATACCCAACTGGAGTACTTGGCAGTGTCTTGGCTGAGGATATAGTCATAAGCAGAACGCAGGGAGAACACACGGCTCAACGGCACGGACACGGCTTCGTTGTCCTTCACGATGCGGATGCTCTTGTGATGCTCGTCATCCTTCATCCGTGCATAGTCCTCTCCTGCCAGCACACCCCGTCGGTAAATCGTGTCCAACAGGGCAGCAATGTGGTGTACATACATGGCGGAGTTCTCCCCCTGCCACTCCTTTGCCGCGTAGTTGTAGAGACGATCCATCATCGTTTCCCTGATTTCCTTATCATAGACATAATAAGGCTGGAAGTCACGGATGGTCGCTTCCCGTTCCCGATGAATCAGCGAGTCGTTCTTCAGAATCGGGAACTTGGTGTTAGCAATGAGCAAGCCATAGTTCCAGGGTCTGTCCAACTCGTACTTATAGCCAAATTCATCACCTCGTGGCATGAAATACACCACTAAAGCCGTTGATACGACCACCAAAACCACCTTCATCAGAAAACGACTCAGGGCGGTGCGCTTTTGCTTGTTGGTTTTCATTTTGTCATTAAATATTGCTTGAAGTCGGCAAAGTCCTTTGTCATCGGAATGCTCTGCTTCGTACCCTTCATAAAGGCTTGCAACTTGGCTGGTATGTCAATGTCGTCATTCAGGATTCTGTCCACGGTGTCCTTGAACTTGGCTGGATGCGCTGTCTCGAGGAACACACCCACTTCACCTGCTTTCAAACCCTCCTTCAACGCACGGTAACCACAAGCACCATGAGGGTCACACACATAACCTGTCTGTGCCTTCACCTCCTTGATGGTCTCGGCAATCTGCTCGTCCTTGTAGGTGGCACCACTGATGTCAGCACAAATGGCTGCATGGCTTTTGCCATAGAGTTCATACACACGGGCAAAGTTGCTGGGGTCACCTACGTCCATCGCATTGGCAATGGTCTGCACAGATGCCTTGGGCTCATACTTGCCTGTCTGCAGGTATTTGAAGAAGATGTCATTGGCATTGTTGGCAGCAATGAAACGCTTGATGGGCAATCCCATCCTCTTGCCAAAGAGTGCCGAACAGATGTTACCGAAGTTGCCTGAAGGTACACACACCACGAGTTGGTCAGCCAACCCCTTTTTCTTCATCTGTGCGTAGGCATAGAAGTAGTAGAAAGCCTGGGGCAAGAAACGTGCCACATTAATGGAGTTGGCAGAAGTCAACTTCATGTGAGCATTGAGGTCTGCATCCATAAAGGCGTTCTTCACCAGTGCCTGGCAATCATCAAACACACCATCCACTTCCACTGCCGTGATGTTCTGTCCCAATGTCGTGAACTGGCACTCCTGGATAGGACTCACCTTGCCCTTCGGATAGAGCACATACACATGGATGCCATCCACACCCAAGAAACCATTTGCCACCGCACTACCCGTATCACCACTGGTTGCCACAAGCACATTTACCTTCCCCGCACCTTCCTTCTTCAGGAAGTACTGCAAGAGCCTTGCCATGAACCTTGCACCCACATCCTTGAATGCCAAGGTAGGACCATGGAAGAGTTCCAGGGAGTAGATGGTGTCTGTCACCTTCACACAAGGACAATCGAAAGCCAGTGTGTCATACACAATCTTCTTCAAGTCCTCAGCAGGCACATCCTCACCGAAGAAGGCATCTGCCACGGTGTAAGCAATCTCCTGAAATGAGAGATTCTCTATGTTATCGAAAAACTCCTTGGGCAAAGCCTTGATGCGCTCAGGCATATACAAGCCCTTGTCCTCTGCCAATCCCTTCACCACTGCCTTTTCCAATGTAGCGATAGGGGCTTTTCCGTTCGTACTGTAAAACTTCATATATCTATACTTTCATAAATTCCTTCATAAATCCATCTTTCTCCAACTGCCCATAACTGCCCTGCTTGCAAGCCACCTCGTCGAAGGTCTCCACACCATCTGCTTCCATGCCTGGAGCATAGATGAGGAAGGGGATAGGCTCGTTCGTATGGGTACGATGTGCCACAGGGGTCGGATGGTCGGGCAACACAGCAATCGCCACGTCCTTGTCCTTCACGGCTTCATAGACAGGACCAATGATGCGGCTGTCCAAATCTTCTATGGTCTTCAGTTTCAACTCCAAGTCACCGTCATGTCCAGCCTCATCCGAAGCCTCCACATGCACATAGACGAAGTCGTCTGTCTCCAGTGCCTTGATGGCTGCCTGTGCCTTGCCTTCGTAGTTGGTGTCCCACAAACCTGTGGCTCCTGGCACATCAATCACCCGCAATCCTGCCAAGGTGCCAATGCCACGAATCAAATCCACTGCCGTGATGACTGCTCCACGCTTAATCTGCGGGAACGTCTTGGTGAGTGGCACCATGTGGGGACGATAACCTCCTGCCCAAGGCCAGATGCTGTTTGCCTGACGCTCGCCACGCTTTGCCTTCTCCACGTTGTAGGGATGCTTGGCAAGCAATTCCTGCGAACGGAGAATCAAGTCATTCAGCAGGTCTGCAGTTTCCTGTGCAGAAAGTTCGTTATCTTTGGGGGCATCCTCCTCAGCCGTAATGAGGAGTGGCTTCCAAGGCTCGCCTGGATGATCGTGTGGTGGTTGGCATATCACATGCTTGTTGCCACCCTTGATGACCAGCAGATGACGGTATTGCACACCACAATAGAATCTCACCCGGTCATTGGCAAGATGCTCGTTGAGGTAATCAATCAGCACCCTCGCGTCCTCTGTCTGTAGGTTGCCGCCATTGTGTGTGACAATGTTGCCGTTTTCCAATGTGATGATGTTGCATCGGATTGCCATGTCGTCTGGAGCCAATTCCACACCGATGCTGGCAGCCTCCAAAGGACCTCTTCCCTCATACACCTCATTCTGGTCATAACCGAGAATGCTGCTGTTCGCCACCTCGCTGCCAGGATGAAACCCATCCTGCACCGTCTTCAACATGCCGCAACGTCCCATCTTTGCCAACTTGTCCATGTAGGGTATGTTGGCATATTGCAACAGCGTCTTATTTCCCAACGACTCCACAGGCCAGTCAGCCATGCCGTCGCCCAATATGATGATATGCTTCATTTAAATGTTTGCGATTGACATAATATCTGCGAACACACCTGCTGCCGTGACGGAAGCACCTGCACCGTAGCCCTGAATGAGCATCGGGTACTGGTTGTAGCGTTCGGTAGTGATGAGGATGATGTTGTTGGAACCTTCAAGGTCATAGAATGGATGACGCTCCCCTACTCTTTCCAAAGACACAGAGCCCTTGCCGTTCTCCAGTTTGGCAACGAAGCGCCAATGCTGATGAGCGGCCTCCACCTCCTTGCGCTCTGCCTCAAACTGGGCATCGAGCGAAGGTAGACTCTTCCAGAAGTCCTCCAACGAGCCATCGAAGAATGACTGCGGAATGAACAGATGCTTCTCCACATCCTCCTGATTCATCTTGTAGCCAGCCTCACGGGAAAGGATAACCAACTTGCGAATCACATCCTTACCACTCAAATCCACACGTGGGTCAGGCTCTGCATAACCCTCTTCCTTGGCACGACGTACCGTCTCGCTGAAAGGTACATTCTCCGAAATCGTGTTGAAGATGAAGTTCAGCGTACCACTCAGAACAGCCTCCAACTTCAGAATCTTGTCACCTGAATTGATGAGGTCATTGATGGTGTTGATGATCGGAAGACCTGCACCCACATTCGTCTCGAAGAGGTACTTCACACCACGCTTCCGTGCCGTAGCCTTCAGACGTGCATAGTTATCGTAGTCGCTCGATGCAGCCACCTTGTTGGCAGCCACCACCGAGATGTTATTGCTCAGGAAAGCCTCATACAACCCTGCCACATCAGCACTTGCCGTACAATCCACAAACACGCTGTTGAAGATGTTCATGCCAATCACCTCATCCTTCAAGCGCTCCAAATTGCTGGCAGGAGCAGTCTTCAGACGCTCACGAAGTTTCTGGATGGAGAACTCCGTTGTCTGTTGTCCGTTGTCCGTTGTCAACTCCATCAGGCTTATTCCGTTCCTGTCGAACATGGCGTTGTGTCCACTGGCGATGCCCACCACATTGATCTGCAGGTTACGCTCCTTCATCAACTTCTGACGCTGTCCGGCAATCTGCTCCAGCAGGCTACCACCCACCGTGCCGACACCACACAGGAACACGTTCAGCACCTGATACTCTGACAGGAAGAACGAGTCGTGAATCACGTTCAAACTCTTGCGCAGGCTCTTCCTCTCCACCACAAACGAGATGTTCGTCTCACTCGCACCCTGCGCACAGGCAATCACGCTGATACCGTTTCTTCCCAACGTACCGAACAGTTTACCTGCAATACCGGGTGTATGCTTCATGTTCTCGCCCACGATAGCGACAGTAGCCAAATCCCGCTCCAACTTCATCTTGTACATGGCACCCATCTCTATCTCCTTGGCAAACTCCTTGTTCAGCACCTCACAAGCGCGGTCAGCATCTGCATCCGTCACACCGATAGACGTACTGTTCTCCGAACTTGCCTGACTCACCATGAACACGCTGATGCCATTCTCAGCCAACGTCGTGAAGATGCGGCGATTCACACCAATCACACCCACCATCGACAAGCCACTCACCGTAATGAGGCTCGTGTTGTTGATGCTTGAGATGCCCTTGATGGCACGTCCATTATCTTCCTCCACCAGATTGGTGATGATGGTGCCCTTGTCCTCTGGACGGAACGTATTCTTAATCAGGATAGGAATGTTCTTGATGCACACGGGGTAAATCGTGGGAGGATACACCACCTTGGCACCGAAGTTGCACAACTCCGTTGCCTCCACATACGACAGGCGCTCAATGGGGTATGCCGTGTTGATGACACGTGGGTCAGCCGTCATGAAGCCACTCACGTCTGTCCAGATCTCCAGCACCTCAGCATCCAACGCCGCAGCAAGGATGGCTGCTGTGTAGTCAGAGCCACCACGTCCCAGGTTCGTCACCTCACCCGTCACACTGTCAGTTGAGATAAAGCCACCACAAACGCCCACCTTCTTGAAGTCCTTGAATGTTTCCTTGATCAAGGGTGAACTGATGGAATTGCTGAACAGGTTTCTGCCCTGCTTCTTCTTTGTCTTGATGAACTCCAGGGAGTTGTACCATTGGGCGCCCTCAATCAGCGTTGCCACGATGTTGCTGCTGATGCGTTCGCCATACGACACAATCGCATTGCTCGTCTTCTCGCTCAAGTCACCAATCAGATACACACCCTGATAGATGCTCTTCAACTGCCCCAGCAGGTCATCCACTTTAGCCAGCAGCGCCTCCTTCTTCTGGGGGTCGGTGATAATCGCGTCAATCATCTGGTGGTGACGCTCCACCATCTCATTGTATGATGTCAGATAAGCCTCATCGCCAGTCACCGCCAATTTCGACGTGTTGATCAACTGGTCAGTGATGCCACCCAATGCTGACACCACCACAACAACAGGCTCCTGCTGTCCTTCCACAATCTTTTTCAAGTTGAGAATACTCTCCACGGAACCTACGGATGTTCCGCCAAACTTCAATACCTTCATATATTCAAAATTCAAAAACGCTGCGAAGGTACAACTTTTTCGTGGAAAAACAACAAAGAAAAAGCCCTAAAGTCACGTGACCCCAAGGCTTTTCACTCGTTTCTGCTGAATTTGTACTCTTTTGATTACATCAAAACCCCATTATGGCTGACGGTTACATCTTAATCGTAAGACCAAAGGTCAAAATAACATTTTTCACACATTGAGGGAGTGTGCCTCTTTAGCAGGCACCTCCTCCGTAAAGAGGTTCTTCAGTCCCTGCTCATAGGTGTGGAGCGCCTCCCTACCCTTCTCAGTGATACGGCACACGGTGTGGGCAAGACGTCCCACGCCATTTCTGGATCTCTCCAGATAACCCGCCTCCATCAACAACCCGAGTTGTATGCTAAGGTTGCCACGTGCAGCATCTGTGATTTCACATAGATACATAAAGTCGGCGCTCTCCAAACAATCAAGAGCCACCATGATTTTCAACCGCAATTCATTGTGAAGCAACGGATTGATGACAGCAAACTTAAAACTCATAATTCTTGACGTATTGGTGGAACAAATGTCCTGGTATGATTAGAGCGACAATAGTAACAATGGCAGCAACCAGCAATTGCCAATGCCAGAGTTCGCCTTGAAAGAAAAGGGAGAGGAACGAGAGGACAATAGCGACAAGACCACACACAATCTTAGGTTGATAGCGCAAGATGAGGCCCGTCATGAAACAACCTATGCCAATAAGCAATCCCTGAAAAGTGCAATAGACAATCTCGAACACACCAGCAAATCCCATCGTGGCGCCACCGATACAACTCACAAACCCCACACAAATCCACATCTGCAAAATGACACTTTGTTCAGGCGTCCTGCGTCCTGTGCGCTCGTAGTCCTTCTTCAGAAAGTACATCATCAGGGGTGCACCCACCAGCGGGATGCCCGCCCAAAGCCACTCGCACCAGTTCTCGTGCCACAACATCAGTGCTGCAAACTCCAAGAGGAGGAAGAAAGCCGTCGGGTAACCCCAAGCCAGAAAAAGATTCTCGCCCGTAGGTACCTTCCTGCCCGTCACTTCACTACGGATGTGAGCAATGATGTCCAGTTCTTGAGTCACTTCGTTCATATCCTTAGGTTAGATAGATTATTTTTTGCAAAGATAATCACTTTTCGGGAAACTAACAAACAATGAGTCCAAAAAGAATTGCTACCAGTGGATGATAGCGATTCTTATATTCCCAATAATAAAGTAGAGCCTATGCCCTTTACCATTTCAGAAGGAATGCTATACTGTGTGGCAAATGTTCTCCATTTGCTCACACCCTCTTTCACTTCGTCAATAAT
>JBGUGM010000079.1:0-1533 GCA_045111535.1 Bacteroidaceae bacterium | reverse complement strand
GAGGATGACAACGAGGTAGAGAGCCGCCAAATGAAACTCAACGGCAATGCAGCCCGTCTGGCTCTTATCCTTCAGGTGATACGCTGGTCGGCTGGTGAATGTCAGATGGATGCTATAGATCTGATTTCTGTTAAGGGAGCGATAAGTCTGATAGACTATTTTGAGGAGTCCTATCAGCGGGTAAAGGCTTGCACCATCACTGAGCCCAATTCAAAGAGCAGTGATGATTGGTTGGAGTTTGTTGGCGATACCTTCACCTCAGCCGATGCAGAGGCAGCAGCTATGAGTATAGGGCTTTCACGCCGTACTGTCTATAGTTCTCTCAAAAGACTATGCGAGTCCAGCCATCCTACAGTGATAAGGGTTAAGCAGGGAGTCTATTCCAAGATAGTGCATGATTTCACTTCTGCACAATGCACTTCTGCACTTTCGGATTCAGAGTTGTCAGAACCCTCCAGTGAAAAGGAAGTGCAAAGTGCAGAAGTGCAGAGTGCAAGCGGTGCACAGGAAGGAGGTAGCGATGAGTGATTTCAGGTTCCATCTCCAGAAGTACAAGCCAGGTAGTAAAATCACCTGCCCTGAGTGTAAGAGGAAACGCTGCTTCACTCGCTATGTGGATGAAGAGGGTATCATTGAGTTTCCTGACACGGTAGGCCGTTGCGACCATGAGCACAGTTGTGGTTATCACTACACTCCCAAGGACTACTTCCATGATAATCCAGACAAGGCACCCAAGGATTGGAAGGATGACAACACCCATATATATAATAAGGTGGCGAAGTCAACAAAAGGGAAAGAGAAACCAAAGCCAATAGAACCGTCGCTGATTCCCTATGAGATTGTGCAGAAGAGTATCGCCAGATTTGATATGAATCCTCTACATGCCTATCTGTGTAGCATCTTCGGCAAAGAAGAAACCAAGCGTTTGTTCCAGTTGTATTTTGTAGGGACAGGACATAAGTGGGGCGGATGTGCGGTCTTCTGGCAGATTGACTTCAACGGCAATGTACGCGGTGGTAAGCTGATGGGGTATAATCGCGAGACAGGCCACCGCATCAAAAAGCCAGCAAGTCAGGTCACATGGGCACACTCAGAACTGAAGTTGCAAGACTTCCATCTGGTTCAGTGTCTGTTTGGCGAGTATCAGCTTCGTCAAAGACCCACAGCAATCGTTGCCCTTGTGGAAAGTGAGAAGACGGCCCTTGTCATGGCACACTTCATGCCAGATTTCGTATGGCTGGCCACTGGCGGCATGGATGGCTGTTTCAATGAGAAAACGATGCAGGTACTCCGAGGACGAACGGTAGTTCTCTTTCCTGATCTCGGCGGTTGGGATAAGTGGCAGAAGAAAACACAAGTTCTGAAGTTCATCTGCAAACGGGTCATTATGTCTGATGTGATAGAGCAGCAAGCCGCAGACGAGCATCGTGATGCAGGTCTTGACATTGCAGACTTCTTCCTGATGAAAGCTACCTCTCACGAGATCCTGGCAGACATGATAAGACGGAACTCTGCTGTTCAATCACTCGTTGA
>JBGUGM010000078.1:0-6598 GCA_045111535.1 Bacteroidaceae bacterium | reverse complement strand
CTGTGCAGCCTCTTCTCTTTCTCAAATATCTATGACGACTTTCCATTCATGCGCGTGTTCATTTGTGTATATTGCTTCACGTGCTTGGGCGTGATGACGCTGACAACGGTGATGTGTGCCGAGGGAAACTATATTGACGGGTTGATGGTGAGGAAAGAAACGGTGCTTTCGTTGCTGAAAGCCAAGTACTACTTCCAGTGCATGATATTGATTGTACCTATGCTCTTCTCGTTGATGCCTATTATGGAGGGCAAAATCACATGGTTGACGGCATTGGGATGCCTGCTGTTTACAACAGGTGCAGTGTTCCCCTTCATCTTCCAGTTGGCTGTGTATAACGACATCACCATTCACTTGAACGCGAAACTGACGAAGACAGGACGTGACACAAAGGTGCAGATGCTCATGTCGGGTGGTGCCCTGTTCCTGCCCATGCTGGTGATGTATGCGCTGGTGGAGTGCTTCAACGAAGATGTTGCTGCCATCTCGATGATTTCCATAGGACTGATTGGCACGGTGCTGCATCCTTTGTGGCTCCGCAATATATATGAACGATTCATGAAACGTCGATATGATAATATGGACGGGTTCAGAAACAGTAGATAAAGACAGATGAACTTAACAATCGAAAAACTAACCAAATCCTTCGGGGATAAACAAGCCCTCAATATTGACCATTATGCCATTCATAGTGGCGAGACAATAGGTCTTGTAGGCAATAATGGAGCAGGGAAGACGACCTTGTTCCGCATCATTCTGGATTTGCTGCATGCCGACACGGGATGTGTGACCATTGATGGTGTGGTGGATGGTGTGCCTGTGTCATGCGACACGTCGAGGAGTGAGACATGGAAAGCCTATACGGGTGCTTTTGTGGATACGGGTTTCCTTATTGACTATCTGACGCCAGAGGAGTACTTCCGTTTCATTGCCAAGATTTCAGGCATCTCTGATGAGGTGCTGCATGACCGCCTCTTGCAGTTTGACGGGTTCATGAATGGTGAGATATTGGGACAGAAGACACTCATCCGTAACCTCTCGATGGGTAATAAACAGAAGGTGGGCATCATTGGTGCCATGTTGCATTATCCCCAACTGCTGATTCTCGACGAGCCTTTCAACTTCCTTGACCCTACCTCTCAGTTGGCGATGAAATACCTGCTTGAAACTTACAGCAAGGAACATCATGCCACCATCATTGTGTCATCTCATAACCTGACTCATACGCTGGACATCTGTTCACGCATCACGCTTCTCGAACATGGGCTCATCATCAAGGATTATGACCGTGATTATGCTATGTTGACTTCCGAAATCGAGGCTTATTTCAAGGGAAATATCAATATTTAAGTGGAAGAAGTGTTTTTTTTCACTTTTGCCTTTTCGGAACCATTTAAAAGCTGTACATTTGTATGCTTTTTGTGACACTGGGCAACAGTGTCACGTTGATTTGTGTTCAATATTTTTCATTAGTTATAACTAAAAAAACATTCATTTACATTATGAAGATTTCGAGAATTGACCACCTGGGTATAGGTGTGGAGAGCATCGACGCAGTGCTCCCTTATTTCGAAAATGTGCTTGGCCTGAAGTGCTATGCAGTAGAAGAAGTGGCTGACCAGAAGGTAAAGACTGCCTTCTTGAAAGTTGGCGAAGTGAAACTGGAATTGCTTGAGCCAACGTCTCCTGAGTCTGCTGTTGCAAAGTGGCTGGAGAAGGGTGGTAAGGGTGTTCACCATGTGGCATTCGCTGTTGAAGACGGTGTGGCTGAAGCACTCGTTGAGGCTGAAGGTAAGGAAATTCGCCTGATTGACAAGACTCCACGTCCAGGTGCTGAGCAGATGAACATCGCTTTCTTGCATCCAAAGTCAACAGCAGGTATTTTGACAGAACTTTGCGAACCACAGAAGAAATAATATTATGAGCAAGCAAACAGAAAGAATACAGGAGTTGATTGAACTCCGACAGAAAGCACGTCTTGGCGGTGGTGAGAAGGCTATCGACAAGCAGCATGCGAAGGGCAAGTTCACTGCACGTGAGCGTATTGCCATGCTCCTTGATGAGGGCAGTTTTGAAGAGTATGATATGTTCAAGCTCCACCGTTGCACGAACTTCGGTATGGAGAAGAAGCAGTATCTGGGCGACGGTGTTGTGACCGGCTCTGGTACGATTGGCGGTCGTCTCGTGTTTATCTTTGCTCAGGACTTCACTGTGAATGCAGGTTCTCTCTCTGAGACGATGAGCCAGAAGATTTGCAAGATTATGGATATGGCCATGAAGGTGGGTGCTCCTGTCATCGGCATCAACGACTCAGGTGGCGCGCGCATTCAGGAGGGTATCAACGCTTTGGCTGGTTACGCAGAGATTTTCCAGCGTAACATCATGGCTTCGGGTGTGATTCCTCAGATTTCAGGTATCTTCGGTCCTTGTGCCGGTGGTGCTGTATATTCTCCAGCATTGACCGACTTCACGCTCATGATGGAGAACACTTCGTTCATGTTCCTCACAGGTCCTGCTGTGGTGAAGACCGTGACAGGTGAGGATGTGGATCAGGAGAGCCTCGGTGGTGCTTCTGTTCACTCTACCAAGTCTGGTGTGACTCACTTCACAGCTTCTACTGAGGAAGAGGCGATGGCAATGATTCAGCAGCTCATCTCTTACATTCCTCAGAACAACCAGGAGGAGACTCCACGTGTGGAATGCACAGACCCGATTGATCGTCTGGAGGATTCCCTCAATGAGATTATCCCTGATAATCCTAATCAGGCATACGACATGTACAAGGTCATTGCCGCTACTGTCGATAATGGCGAGTTCTTCGAGGTGCAGCCACGTTATGCACAGAATATCATCGTAGGTTTCGCTCGTTTCAATGGTCGTTCAGTAGGTATCGTTGCCAACCAGCCATCTAAGTTTGCAGGTGTGCTCGACTGCAACGCATCTCGTAAGGGTGCCCGTTTCGTTCGTTTCTGCGACGCCTTCAACATTCCAATCGTGAGTTTCGTGGATGTGCCAGGTTTCTTGCCAGGTACAGGTCAGGAGTACAACGCTGTCATCCTGCATGGTGCTAAGCTCCTCTACGCTTACGGAGAGGCAACTGTGCCAAAGGTGACCGTCACCCTCCGCAAGTCTTACGGCGGTTCTCACATCGTGATGTCTTGTAAGCAACTGCGTGGCGACATCAACTACGCATGGCCATCAGCTGAAATCGCTGTGATGGGTGCCAGCGGTGCTGCTGCAGTGCTCTACGCTCGCGAGGCTAAGCAGATTAAGGAAGAGGGTGGTGATGCCAAGGCATTCATCGCCGAGAAGGAGGAAGAATACTCTAAGCTCTTCGCCAATCCTTATCAGGCAGCCAAGTACGGCTACATCGACGATGTCATCGAGCCACGCAACACTCGTTTCCGCGTCATCCGCGCCCTCGAGCAGCTGGCCAACAAGTCACTTACCAATCCTGCTAAGAAGCACGGTAATATTCCATTGTAAGCATTATGAGAAAGATATTATCAGTTATTTCATTCCTCATCGCTTCATCTGCCGCATTCGCACAGGGCGCACACGACTTCAAGCTCAACGAAGTCTATGTTTACACTCCTGCATGCTGTCAAGGTGATTCCACCAAGACGTGCGAGCAGCAGGCAAGCTATGTGGATGAATATGGTCAGCCAACCTCATGGATTGAGATTGAGAACACTTCTTATTCGACACATGACATAAGAAACTGTTTTCTGACCATCAATCCTGCAGTGCTCGACAAGAAGATGCCTGCACCTGAGCGTGAAAAACTCATGTCTCTCATCCCTGCGGGTGACCCACGCACTTCGCTTTCTGCCAAGCAGCGCATCACGTTCTTTGCAGATGGCAAGACGAATCGTGGTACGCTTCATCTCAACTTCACGCTTCCTGTGAATAAGCCTTTCACGGTTTATCTCTTCGATGGCAACGCTGTCGATTTGCTTGACTCTGTACGTGTGGAGGCTCTTCCTGCAGGCTCAAGTTATGCTCGTCTCACGGATGCTGAATGGCAAGTGTGTGAAGCAGATAAGGTGACGCCTAATGCACCCAATGTACAGTATAGCAACGACAAGATTAAGGAGTTCAAGGAGAAAGACCCACACGGCATTGCCATGACCCTCATGTGCATGGGTGTTGTGTTCTCTTGCCTCATCCTTCTTTTCGTGTTCTTCCACATCTTTGGTTGGGCAATGAATCGTGCAGCCAAGTTGGCTCGTGTTCGTGCTATCCGTGCCATTCATGAGCAGGCTGTCAAGGTGGTGGAGATGGCAAAACAAGGTACAACAGAAACCAAGGGTATCGATATGGAGACCTATACAGCGGTTATTGGCTTGGCACTCCACGAGTACTTTGGTGGTACTCACGACCTTGAGTCAGGTATCTTGACCATCAATCAGACTCAAACCACATGGGCAGACAAGAGTCATGAACTCCGTGTAACACCACAGCATCATCAAGCAAATTAAAAAACATCTCAAAATGAAAGAATATAATTATAAAATTAAAGGTGCTCCTTACAATGTGAAAATCAATGGCATTGAAGAGAACATCGCAAAAGTTGAGGTCAACGGCATTGAGTTCGAAGTAGAACTCGAGAAGCCAGTTGCTCAGCCAAAACCAGTGGTGCGTGCCGTTGCCGCTCCTGTCAAGACGATTGAGGCTCCAAAGGCTGCTCAGGAAGCAGTCGAAGCAGGTGTTTCTGCAGTTCGTGCTCCACTGCCAGGTACTGTCAACGACATCAAAGTGACTGTTGGACAGGCAGTCAAGAAGGGTGAGACCGTTGTTGTGCTCGAAGCCATGAAGATGGAGAACAACATCGACGCTGACCGTGACGGTAAGATTCAGGAAGTGAAAGTTCAGAAGGGCGACACCGTGATGGAAGGTGCCATCCTCGTCACTATCGCGTAACAAAATAGTAAATTGTCAATCGTCAAATCGTAAATAACTATGATGTTACTCGAAAGTGTTTCTACAATGGACTTCATCGGAACCAAACTCGTTGACTTCCTGACATATACGGGCTTTGCTAATGTGGAGTGGGCAAACATCATCATGATTGCTGTGGGTGCCTTCTTCATCTGGCTTGCCATTGCCAAGGACTTCGAGCCTCTGCTTCTCATTCCGATAGGTCTCGGCATCATCTTGGGAAATATTCCCTTCAAGGATGCTGGTCTTGAAATAGGTCTTTACGAGGACAACTCCGTGCTCAACATCTTCTATCAAGGTGTGCGTCTCGGATGGTATCCTCCTCTTGTGTTCCTCGGCATTGGTGCCATGACAGACTTCTCGGCACTTATCGCCAATCCGAAACTCATGCTCATCGGTGCTGCTGCCCAGTTCGGTATCTTCGGTGCTTACATGGTGGCGCTTGCCCTTGGCTTTGAGCCTAACCAGGCTGCCGGTATCGCCATCATTGGTGGTGCAGATGGTCCTACTGCCATCTTCCTCTCCAGTAAGTTGAGTCCTAACCTCATGGGTGCTATCGCAGTGTGTGCATACTCTTACATGGCATTGGTGCCTGTCATTCAGCCAGGCATCATGAAGTTGCTCACTACCAAGAAGCAGCGTCAAATCAAGATGAAGCCTGCCCGTCAGGTCAGCCAGACAGAGAAGATGCTTTTCCCCATCGTCGGCTTGCTCATCACTACCTTCATCGTTCCTTCTGGTCTGCCCCTGCTCGGCATGCTCTTCTTCGGTAACCTCCTCAAGGAGTCAACCAAGACGACTCGTCTTGCCAAGACTGCAGGTTCAGCCCTCAACGACATCGTAGTGATGCTCCTCGGTCTCACAGTGGGTTGCTCCACTCAGGCTTCGGAGTTCCTCACTTGGAACACCATCTTCATCTTCATCATCGGTGCATGCGCCTTCGTGGTGGCAACTGCCAGTGGTGTCATCTTCGTTCACATCATGAACCTCTTCCTCCCGAAGGATCAGAAGATCAACCCGCTCATCGGTAATGCGGGTGTGTCAGCCGTTCCAATGGCTGCCCGTATCTCTCAGAACGAAGGTTTGAAGGCTGATCCCCATAACTACCTTCTCATGCACGCCATGGGACCAAACGTTGCAGGTGTCATCGGCTCTGCTGTTGCAGCAGGTGTACTGCTTGGATTCCTCTCGTAAGAAAATAAACAATAGAAAAAATAGTAAAGGCTGGAAGCATCAAGCTCCCAGCCTTTTTGTATGTTAAACAAACGGATGTTGTTTAGAAGATGAGTTGTGCGAAGTTGTAGAGACCGTACTTCCATACTACGAAGTTGTGGCCTTCGTCAGGATACTTGATGAGGGTGCAAGGAATGCCCTTCTCGTCGCAGAAGGCTTTGAGTTGTGTGCTGTTGCCAATCAGACCGTCTGCACCACCGCATACCATCCATAGGAGTTTGTTCTCCTTCTTCACCTTATCCACATCAGGAATCAACTGTGCTGCACGCATGGTGTTTGGAGCAGAAGAGAATCCACCTACGTATGCAAACACGTCCATGTGTCCAAGTCCGAAGTTGAGTGACTGACCACCTCCCATTGACAGACCTGCGATGGCACGGTGATCCTTATCGGTATTGACACTGAAGTTCTTCTGGTTATATGG
>JBGUGM010000077.1:0-1574 GCA_045111535.1 Bacteroidaceae bacterium | reverse complement strand
GTCTATAAGTGGCTCATGGTCTCAATGGATTTCTTTGCCAAAAATGATGCCTTTGAATTGTGCTATAACATTCAGAAGGCTATAGAGGTTATCAAAAGGTTTATTGCAAATAGTGAAAAAGGACATGCGGAACCTGTAGCCGATGATGGAAGCGGTTTGCCATTCTGAGGAATATGGAAACAAAAACGCCAATTGCGATTGGCGTTTTTGCTAAACCACAAGAGAACTATCGCTTCAACTGGTTCTCATCATCAATGTCATTGTAGCGAGTGTTGTGACCAACTTCCCATTCACGGTTCTGATCGCGGGAGCCTTCCTTGGTGATAGTAGGCTTTCGCAGACGAGGATTGTTTGAGTGTTTGGGCTGTGGTTCGTCGCTGTGGTGATGGGAAATTGGATGCTGTTCAAGGGGATGCTCCTGCTGCCAGGCTTTGTGGTCGTTGGCACGGAGAGTTTCTACCTGATAGTCCTGTAGGTCGATAAACTCGTCACCGTAGGCGATGCGGCCTTTGGATATGTGGGTGCCGAACTGACGGCGAAGCATACGGTTCAGCTCGCGGGTGGTTAAGTTAGGATTGTCCTCCAGCATCGCGTCGATAAACTCGTCCATGCGGTGCAGGCGTTCCTCTTTTGACTGGAATTGCAGGAGTTCGCTGAGCTTCCACACGTTGCCACCTTTGAAGATGGTCTTGGTCTGGTGGTCGATAATGGTGTAGCCGTAGGGCTTGTCCTTGGAGCCGTGGAAAACGAGGTCGATGCCGAACTTCTCTTTCATCAGGGCGCGGAGTTCGTCTTTGTCGGCGGTCATGTCGCGGTACTTCTTCAGGATGGCGCGGAGCTGTCGGTGTCGTTTCTCGTCAGGCTCGAAGGATTGCAGGTGCGACTGGACGGTGGCCATCGGCAGGGTGTCGATGACGTGTCCGTCACGCTTGATGCAGAGACTGTCATCCTTCTCGTAGCACTCATAGCCGCTGGATTCAAGGATGGCCTTGAACTGGCTGATGGTGGAGAAGCGGTAATCCAAGGCTTTCTTCACGGCATCAGATGCTCGCTGCTCTTGGTTCTCGCCCATGATGCGGTTGATGACTTCCTGAGAGCGGACTCTTTCGTGATGGTCGTTGATTTTGTTGCCAGCAGGATCAACTCGGCTGGTAACAATGTGCAAGTGGTTATTGTCGGTGTCATGGTGAGCATAGATCAGAACTGGCTGCTCTGGGTCGCCATAGCCCATTTCATCGAGATATTTATGGGCTATCTCCAGCAGTTGCTCATGGGTGTACTCGTCACCTTTACATGAAATCGCAAGGTGAAACTGCGGCTTCTTGATGCGCTCATTAGATTGATAAGTGTAATCAATGAGCGCCTGTTTCAACTCTTCGGGTGTATAGTTCTTGTCAATGAGGTCGAAACCTTTCATCTCCAGAAGTTCGGCTACACCCTCTGAGACCTTCCGCTCGTTGTAATCGACGGCATGGAAGGTGGTACTTGACGGTAGAATTGTTGCTATCATTTGCAGAATTACTGAAAAATAGAAATTATGAAATACAGTAATTCAGAAAGACAGAAAATATTAA
>JBGUGM010000076.1:0-3752 GCA_045111535.1 Bacteroidaceae bacterium | reverse complement strand
TGCATTTTTCTTGATAGAAAGAGACGAAATAAAATATGACCAACACAATGCTTGATAGGTTCCTGAAAAAGTCAACCTTCAACTCTCAAGAAGATTTCGAGAAGAACTTTGAATTTGTGATTCCCGAAAACTTTAATTTTGCCTATGACGTGATGGACGTATGGGCAGAAGAGACGCCAGACCGCTTGGCGCTGCTGTGGTGCAACGACAAGGGGATTGAACGCCGCTTCACTTTTGCTGACATACGCCGTGAATCGAATAAGGTGGCGAGTTATCTGAAGTCGTTGGGCATCGGGAAGGGTGACTTCGTGATGCTGATTATGAAGCGCCGCTACCAGTTCTGGTTGACGATGCTGGCACTGCACAAGTTGGGTGCTGTGGCGATTCCTGCCTCTTTCCTGTTGACGAAGAAGGACATTGTGTATCGTGTGAAGTGTGCTGACGTGAAGGCGATTGTGGCGACAGGTGACCCTGAGATTCTGAAACACATCAACGAGGCTCATGCTGAGTGGCCCGCCTTGAAACACCGCATCAGCATTGGCCCTGTGGTGCCCGAGGGATGGGATGATTTCAAGGCTGGTGTGAGAGCGGCACAGGAATACAAGGGTGGACGTGTGACGAAGTCGAACGATTTCTTGCTCATGTATTTCACTTCAGGCACGAATGGTCAGCCCAAGATGGCGATTCACGACCACACGTACCCATTGGGACATATCGGCACAGGCGCATTCTGGCACAACCTGCACATGGGCAGCCTGCACCTGACGGTGGCTGACACGGGTTGGGCAAAGGCAACATGGGGAAAGATGTACGGACAGTGGATTGCTGGTGCCACGCTCTTTGTGTATGACCACGAGAAGTTCCATGCTGCTGACATTCTGGAGAAGGTGGGACAGTACCGCATCACGAGTTTCTGTGCACCTCCAACCATTTACCGTTTCATGATTCGTGAAGACCTGAGCCGTTTTGACCTCAGTTCTCTGGAGCATGTGACGACTGCTGGTGAGGCGCTGAACTCGGCTGTATATGATAAATTCCTTGAAATCACAGGATTGGAAATCAAGGAGGGCTTTGGACAGAGCGAGACGACATGTCTGATTGCCACGACACCTTGGATGAAGACAAAGCCTGGTTCAATGGGTAAACCCATGCCACAATACGACATCCACTTGCTGACACATGAAGGCAAGGAAGCCAAAGTGGGCGAAGAGGGACAGATTGCCATCCGTACGGACAGGAAGAAGCCTATTGGTTTGTGCTGCGAATACTACCACAACTCAGGTGAGACGAAGAAGGGCTGGCACGATGGTTTCTACTTCACGGGCGACTTGGCATACAAGGATGAGGACGGCTACTTCTGGTTTGTGGGACGTGCAGATGATGTCATCAAGTCATCGGGCTACCGCATTGGTCCTTTCGAAGTGGAGAGTGCGTTGATGACCCACCCATCTGTCGTGGAATGTGCCATCACGGGTGTGCCAGACGACATCCGAGGCATGGTGGTGAAGGCTACGATTGTGTTGGGCAAGGAATGGAAGGACAAGGCAAACGAGGATTTGGTGAAGGAGTTGCAAGACCATGTGAAGAAGACCACCGCACCATATAAGTATCCACGTATCATCGAGTTTGTGGACGAGTTGCCAAAGACCCACTCAGGTAAGATTCGCAGGGTGGAGATTCGAGAGAATGACGCGAAGAAAGTGGAGAATTGATAGTTAAGATGACGGAACAGGAGTGGATTGCAAAGGGCAAGGAGGCGTATGCACGGCAGGACTGGAAAGAGTGCCTGGATGCTTATGCTGAAGCCATCCAACTGAACCCTGCATCGGAAGCAGTGGAACTGAGAAGGATGACGATGGAGATTGTAGAGTTCTACTGCAAGGACAGGTTTAATCCGTGAGGAAATTTGGAAATTAAGTAAAAGCAAATATAAATTATGGCAAAAATGAGAGGCGCTATCGTTGTGGACATCGAGCGTTGCAAGGGATGCAACCTCTGCACGATAGCATGTCCGTTACATCTTGTCACACTGAGCAGTACCGTCAACCACAAGGGTTACAACTATGCTGAACAGACGAACTGGGAGGCATGCAATGGTTGTACGAGTTGTGCGATTGTATGTCCTGACGGCTGCATCACGGTTTATCGTAAGAAGGAGGAGTAAAGATGGATAACGAACAACTGACGAACGAAGCAAGAGCAGAGGTCAAGCTCGCTTGTACTATGCCTTGCAAGAAGGAAGAAGGCGAAAGCCAAAAAGACATTGTATTGTTGAAGGGTAACGAGGTGATTGCCAAGGCTGCCATCCGCTACGGATACGACGGCTTTTTTGGCTATCCTATCACCCCACAGAGTGAAGTGTTGGAGACACTCGCTGCTGACAAGCCTTGGGAGACCACGGGTATGGTGGTGCTGCAAGCAGAGAGCGAGTTGGCTTCTATCAATATGCTGTATGGCGCTGGCTGTACGGGCAAACTGGTGTTCACCTCCAGTTCATCGCCCGGTATCGCGCTGATGCAGGAGGGACTCAGTTATATGGCTGGTAACGAACTGCCTGGCGTGATTGTCAGTGTGGGTCGTGGTGGTCCTGGTCTGGGTACCATTCAACCCGGACAGGCTGACTACCATCAGGCTGTGTATGGCGGTGGTAACGGTGACTACCACACCATCGTGCTGGCTCCGAACAGTGTACAGGAGATGAGCGACTGCATGGGCAAGGCTGCTGAACTGACGTTCAAGTGGCGTATGCCTGTGATTGTGTTGTCTGACGGTGTGCTGGGCCAGATGATGGAGAAGGTGGAACTCCCACCCTATCGTCCTCGCCGCACCGATGAGGAGATTGGCAAGCAATGCCCTTGGGCTACGAATGGTATTGGCTTGAAGAACAGAAAGTACAACTTCATGTCCACATTGGAGTTTGACCCACAGGTGATGGAGGAGCGCAACCAGAAAATGGCTGCCAAGTACCGTCAGGTGGAGGCCGAGGAGGTGGATTACGAACTGTACCGCGTAGATGATGACACTGAATACCTCATCGTGGCATACGGCATCTCGTCACGCATCAGCATGAAAGCCATTGACTTGCTGCAAGAGGCTGGCATCAAGATTGGTATGCTGCGTCCCAAGACGCTGTGGCCCTTCCCCAACAAAATCATCAGCCAACTCTCCGAGCGCATTAAGAGTATTCTGTGCGTAGAACAGTGTGAGGGTCAGATGATTAACGATGTGCGCCTCGCCACTGAAGGTCAAGCCACCGTGTTCCACTCAGGGCGCTCTGGTGGTATGGTTTCCTCCCCTATGGAAATCGTCGAAGACTTCAAGAGCATGGCACGTGAGAAAATGAGTAACAACTGGCCCAAAGGCTATTGGATGAAATAACCAGCCCACGCGCTGGGCGATTATCTTCGTCCAACAAAGGCAAAAAGAAAGCATTATGTTGACAAAAGAACAATTAATAGTACCTGAGAATAGGATTTATGGCAAGCCGACGTTGATGAACGAGACGCCGATGCACTACTGCCCGGGATGCAGTCACGGTGTGGTGCATAAGTTGGTGGCTGAGATCATCGAGGAGATGGGCATGGAGGAAGATACCATCGCCATCTGCCCTGTGGGTTGCGCTGTGTTTGCCTACCGTTATGTGGATGTCGATTGGATTGAAGCCAGCCATGGACGTGCGCCTGCCTGTGCTTCTGCCATCAAGCGCCTCTGGCCCAACAAACTCGTCTTCACTTATCAGGGTGACGGCGACA
>JBGUGM010000075.1:0-9903 GCA_045111535.1 Bacteroidaceae bacterium | reverse complement strand
CACGTGCATGGATTCTCAGATTCTCGTAACAACTGTCCGACTGCACAATCTGCGAGAGCATCATATATGCCATGCTGAAGTTCTCCTCCGCCTTTTCATTCATGCCCAGTTGCGTCTGGAAATAGCCCATCGAGTGCAGGATAACACCTGTCCAGCGACGTCCCATGACGGATTGGTCCTTGCGCGCCACCTCATATCCTCGGGTTGCCACCGTCAGAGCCTCTGCATTGTTGCCGTGATTGGAAAGCGATGCCGAGAGACAATCCGTTGCCTTATAGAAAAGCAAGGGGCTTTCATTCAGCAGGTCATTCCCGTCCAACGCCTTCTTGAAGTATAGTTCAGACGTCACCCTTTGCCTAATGGCTCTATAGACAAGACCACGCTCATAGCAGATGAGGGCATAACTAAACTCACCTGTCTCCTCCAGGCTATCTATATACGCCAAAGCGCCCTCTGAATCTTGATCCAGTTGGGCACGCACCACGGAATCAATCGCTTCGATTCCCGCTCTTTTATCTTGTTCTTTGCTGTTAGAATGTCCTCCGCAAGAAATCAGCAACCCGACACCCATCAACAGACTAATTGCAACGACAATCAGATTTCTTTTATCAATCATCTTTTTACGTTTATCACCTAACTCTAAAAGTTTCGACAAAGGTAGAGAAAATATTTGTAACAACAGGAAGGAACACCTGCATTTTCATTCTTTTTAACACTAATCTAATCCTTCACCACCCATTTACCCTCTGGTGTCATACCCTCTGCGCTGATGTACATTTCCTCACAGGTGGAGTTGTTGAAGAACTCAATCTTCGCCCTGCCCTGCTCGTCTGCTTTCACGTCAGGTTCCCAGTAGATGGTGCGGCGGAAGTCTGCCATCGGGGGGATGACATTATAGTCCTCCATCTCGAAGGTGGAGATGTCACTAAAGCCCTGGAAGTACGTCCTGCGGATTCCCTTGTTGCTCTCTGTCGTGAAGCGGTGGTGCAGATACAGGTATATCTTCACATGGTCACTCCTGTCATCGCCCAAGGCACCTGCTTCCTCACCCGAACCGGCACGGGACATCGCACGGCTGTCGTGGTCAGGGTCATACGGAGCGATATATATGCTCTTGATTTCATCCATCCACATCGGGAAGAACGTGTCGCCCTGTGCTCCAGCCTCCGAAGTGATGGCACCGGCATTCATCGTCTCTCCGTTGTCCACAATCCACTCGATGGGCTGATGTCCGTAAGCCATGTAGCCATACCACTCCGACCACGTGGCAGCAGAGTCGCCCTGCACCCTCGGCAAGTCCTTGCACTCAGGGTTGTTGAACATGGCGTTCTTCTTTGCCAGGAACTCGAAGATGGTGGGTTCCACTTCACCCCGGTCACGGATATTGTCCAGTTCGCGGTCTATGTCGTAATAGATGGAAGCCCATTTGCGGGCATAGTTCTCATTCTTGAACTTGAAGTCATCATTCGTGAAGTAGCGCTTCTTTGCCTTCACCGTCACATTCTGCAGCACGAAGTTCTTCTCTGTGATGGGGATGAACTCCTCACCCTCAGGCACAGGCTCATCCTCCTTGTGCACAAACATGTTCGGACCCATCGGAGCCTTCACGCTTGCCTCCAGCGGACTGATATAGCGTGGTGTCGGGGAGATTTGCCTGTCCACACCCACACGGAACGTCTTCTTCTTGTCCTTGATGCGGGTGTAGAAGAACATCTTCCACTCTCCGTTCAGGAACGGCAATCCAAACACGTAATTGCCCTCCTTGTCCGTCCTCGTGTCACCCGTCAGGCTCTGTCCCTGCTGATTATAGAGAATCAGTTCCATGTCCACGTTGCTCACAGGATTGTGCTTGCGGTACTCGTTCAGTTTGCCGAATACATAGAACTTATCCTCCACAGGCTGCATCTTCTCTCGGGGTGTCAGACCAGCCATCTCATTCCAGTTATAGCGTCGCCAGCCCTGCGTCAGCATCAGCATGTCCGATGCCTTGCGGTGTGCCTCGTCGTCAGCCTCGAAGTAGTAATCCACATGGTCAATATATCCTCTCACCTCCGAACTCAGCAGCATCCATGTCTTCAGGTTGCCCTGCTTATCACCCGGCATCGACATCGCATCCATCGCCGAGAACGAGAACATGGCGTTCGGCAGCGTCTGCACCTCCAGCGTCACCTTTCCGCAAGGCTTCAACCATGCCGTTTCCGACTTGAACGTGATGCTGTCACTCTCCGAAGGCTTCGGACAGATGAAGAACAAGCGGTCAGCCAGCACCTGCCCATTGCTGTTGAACACCGTCATCTGGTTCACACCCTCCTTCATCTTCCCACGATCCAGTTCCAGTTCAATCAGCGGCGAAGCCACCAGCGTATCACAATAATATATATTACCGTTGTTCATCAATGCATAACCAATCAGTTCGCCACACACGCCACCCGTACATTGCAAGGTTGCCAACACATCGTCACTCACCACATCCAGCGTCAGCGCACAACCCTCTCTGCGAGCCGAAGGCAGAGGAAACTCCTGCTCCTTCTTCTTCATGTTCATCATTTTCATCGTCAGCCCTGTCGCATCGGGAATCACCATGAAGGCACCCCTGCCCAGCGAGTCTGTCTGCACACTCGCCAGCACATCCCCCTGCTTGTTCACCACGAAGCCTTCTCCTTGGTACGGACGTCCATCATCCGTCACCGCCAGCATCGCCACGTGGCACTTCTTCCCCTGCACCAGGTCACCTCCCTCCGGATAGAACTGCACACTCACCGTCTTCGCCTCGTTGTTCGAATAGATACCCTCCTTCACCGCCTTCATGTAGAGCGAATCCTGCTGGTCGCGGTTGTTCGGGTTACGTTCCTGATACAGACGCGTGTCGATGGTCAAGTCCGAGTAGTCACCCTCCTTGGCAGGAGTCTTGAACACAGGGAACACCCTTGAGAACACGGCATTCACGCCCCAGTTCGTCATATAGCGCGTATAGGCACGCACCTCATAAAAACCCGTGCCGAACAGCGAATCCACCTTCATGTCGCCATGCGTCTGACCCTGCTCGTCGATATAGTATTTCTGTGTCTTGATGACATCGCCGCTCGGATTCAGCAACTCCACATACAGCACCTTGCTCAAGTCCGTCGGACGCCCGTTGTCAGCACGTGTCACGTAAGCCTTGAACCACATCGTCTCCCCCTCGAAATAGCCCGTGTTGTCGAAGTGCATGTACACCTTCTCCTGAGGCACAGCCCTGTTGAATCCCATCACATGCTGCACATACGAGATGATGCCCTTCGTCTGCACATCCGTAGCCGACACCTCATTCACACCCTGCGCCACCGCACCCATCGGCACAATGCACAACAAACAAACAGCCAACTCACGCCACACACGACGCAAGCAGGCTCCAAACCTTAAAACACGTACTTGTTGAGACATAAAAACGTTTGTGTATCTTTTTCCCTTTTACTATAAAGACATCAAACTCACCCAAAAGTTTAAAGTTTTTTCAGTCAATTATCAATTATCAATTATCAATTATCAATTTTTAATTAAAAAGTATTACCTTTGCAGCAAATTTCAAAAAACACCCTCATCAACATGAAGCAAAAGACGAAATTTTCGCTTGACGACTTAGACAAAAGCAATGTTTGGACTGTGACTCCCATCGAACTGAGTCAGATGATTATCAATGCCAGGAAGAAGAAAGACGACTTCCTCGCCAATGAAAAGCATTACATGAACATCATCAAGACCGTGTTCGACATCCAATACCTGAAGAGAGACGACATCGACAAGGTGGATCAACTCGAGAGAATGGGCTACGAAGTCTATTCCACACCCGATGCCGACGGCAACAACGCCGTAGCCATCCGCAAGCACCCCATCAAGAAGGTCACCGACCTCACCATGGAGAACATCCAGCACCTCGAGGCATGGGAAGTGCTCGACCTCATCTCCCACAACATGGGCACAGGCTGGAAGGGACTGCCCCTCGCCATTCAGGACATCATCGAGTCAGCCTTCTTCGTCGATTGCACCGTCATGCCTGAACTCACCATGCGCAAGCCTGGAGGCATCATCGACCGCCGCAAGGACGATGGCTACGAAGTGCTCGAACTCGAGCGCGGAGGCTGGATTGAGGGCATCTTCATGAAACCCAAACCCAAGGTGGAGAAAGTCCACATCGACTACAGCATCGACGATGAAGAAGATGGTCGCCGTCGCCGCCGCAAGCATCAGGAAGAAGACCTCGACGACGACTTCGACGAGAACGACGACGAGTTGGTGGACGAGGTAGAAGAAGAGGAAGAGGAAGACATGAACGACGAGGAACTCAAGAAACTCGACGGTGACGTGGAAGAAGAAGAGGAAGAAGAGGAACTGGACGAGAACAACATCCAAATCGAAGACATCGACAACATCGACGACATCCCAGACGAGGATGAATAAGTCATCATGATACAGACAGAGAATCCTGTGAACGTGCGTGTCCACAGGATTTTTTGAATATTATCCCAACCAACTAAAAAACAGACATACAAAAAAACCAATAAAGACATGAGAAGAGTTAAACTGATGATGCTGATGGCATTGACACTCGCCACTGCAACCAACACTAAAGCACAAGACGAGCCCAAACTGGAGGTGAAACCAACGGCGCGAATCCTCTTCGACGCGGCATACATCAACGCCGACCACCAGGAGGACGACCTAAAGTCAGGCGTGGGCGTGCCCGACATCCGCGTGGGCTTGGGCTTCACCTACGGACAATGGAAAGGTAAAATCGACATGGGCTATGCCTATGGCAAGGTGAACATGAAAGACGTCTGGATGCAGTACACCTTCGACAAGGAGAACTTCATCCGTGGCGGTTACTTCATCCATCAGTACGGCTACCAGACTTGCACCAGTTCCTCCTTCAAGGAGACCATGGAAGAGCCCCACAGCAACCAGGTGTTCAACAACAACCGCATGATAGGCCTGATGTATGAGCACACCAACAAGAACGTGCTCGCCACCCTCAGCGCCGTCGTGGAGACCGACGCCATGAAGCAGACCACCAACGTCACAGGCAACGAAGGCGTGGGAGCCCTCACCCGACTCGTCTATCATCCCCACACCGAGCGCGGCAACCTCTTCCACGTGGGCATCAGCGGAGGCATCGAAGGCGCACGCTACAGCAGCAAGGAAGAACTCAACCATAAGCAGTTCACCTTCACCAGCACATGGCCAACCCGTGTAGCCAAAGTGAACGCACAGGAAGCCGTCGTCACCGATGCACGCATCATGTACAAGTTCACCCCCGAACTCCTCTACTCCCAGGGACGCTTCGCCGTAGCCAGCCAGTTCTTCATGAACAGGGTTGTGCGCCGCAACCACCTCAACGCCTTCGACGGCACCGGCACCTATGTCACCCTGCGTGGACTCATCAAGGGCAATGGCTACAAGTACAACATGAACGACGGCGGCATCGACACCCCCGACCCAGGCTACATGGAACTCCTCTTCCAGTACGACTACACCTCCCTCTCCGACGCCAAGGCAGGCATCCACGGAGGCTACCTCAACGACTGGACCCTCGCCTACAACTACTACATCAACAAATACATGATCTGGCGCGTCAGAGCCTCATGGACCAAAGTCACCGGCAGAGCCGACTTTGCCGACAACAACGTCGCCATCGTCGAGACCCGCTTCCAAGTGAAATTCTAACCCTTAAACAAACATTGATATGAAAAAGATGATCACATTGGCTGCCCTCATCGTGACAGCCATCAGCGCCCAGGCACAAAGCGACAAGACCCCTGTGGACGCCTACTTCACCCCCTCCGAGATGCCCGACATGCTGAAATGGTGCCCCGCTCCACCCGACACCATCGGAGCCGCCTTCACCTTCGACATCATGCAGTACATATGGGGAAAGACCATGCGCAACGACCCAGAACGTGCAGCCATCGCCATCCGCGATGCAGAGTACGGACTCGACTGCATCATCCGCGAGTTCAGCGAACCCTTCGGACTGCAGATCTCCAAGGAAGACACACCCGAAATCTACAAGGTGATGCGTGAAGGCACAGCCACCTGCGACAGCATCTGCAAAATCCCCAAGCGCTACTACATGCGCAAGCGCCCCTTCATGCGCTTCAACGAGACCACCCTCACCCCCGACGATGAGGAATCACTCCGCAAGAACGGCTCCTACCCCTCTGGCCACACCATCCTCGGCTGGAGTTCAGCCCTGCTCCTCTCCGAAATCAACCCCGACCGTGCCGACACCATTCTCGCACGCGGCTACATGTATGGCGACAGCCGTCTCATTGTCGGAGCACACTGGCAGAGCGATGTCAACGCAGGACGCCTGGCAGCCAGCGCCGCCTATGCCCGCCTCCACACCAGCGAGCGCTTCCTCGAACAGATGCGCCTCGCCCGCCTGGAGTTCCGTTGCAAGACCGGACTTGCCACAGCCGCAGAACTGAAAGCCTATAAGAAACGTGCCAAAGCACGCCGATAAACAGCACACGCTATGCCTTGCAAGGAGGAGTAAGACCGAAGGTCAAACGACGAAAATAACAAAATAACAAAATAACAAAATAACATTTTTCACACATTGAGGGAGGTGGTCACCGACTACCTCCCTCATTCATTAGAAACCGTTGATGGGATTTAGAGTATCATCAATCATTTCTCCTTATCTCAGGAAACCGTGTTCGTATACCTTTTGTTCAATTTTCTTTGATAGCCTTCTATGTGCAAGACGAAGTGCAGAATGAAGGTGAATGTAGGTTTCATCCTCGCTTGTAGAATTCATTATTTCCTTACCATTCTTATCTATCTTCGTTCCTTGGAAATACTTACGAATATCATAATAAGCAGCATTTAAGTCTGCGTCTGGCTGCTGGTGATAGTACTTCCATAATTCACGACCTGCATCAAACACCGCACTTGCCTCAGTTGAGAAAACAAGCGGCTGGTCATTAGCTTGAACACCATTTTCAAATAAGTCAACTGGTATCACTTGAGGTCTCTTTCTGCCAGAAATATAATCGGTCATGAAATGGTTTGATAATTCGTTGTTTATACCTAGCTCGTCTTCAGTAAATGGTTGCCAATAGTTCACACCATACTCAGATTGAATATTGTTTGAACGACTAAATAATGAATATGCAAGGCAATCATTTTGAAATTCAGTATCAGTTTTCCATGATTCATATGGTTCTGTAAACTGATCCCTATCGTTAAGCCAATTCTTCTTTACCGAATGTCTAACCGCAAGATAGATTGCAATCTCTTTCAGATTCATGTCTGTCACCTGTGTGCCACGTGGATGCGGTAGTTGCGACTTATCGTTTATGATGAAATTATAGTTTTGGTTTTGGAAATCACAACCCTTTGCAGACATATAGCCTATTTTCTTTTCATGTAAACGATTACGCGTGGAAATAATCCAATCGTTAATGGAACGAACACCTTGATTAACGGTAAGACGTTTGGTGCCAATGAGTTCACCATCCTTATCATAAACTTCAGCCATAATTTCATCAACAGGTTGCTTGTCATCAGTATGCCAAGTGAAGAAACCTACGGGGAATTGTCCACCATTTACGTTATCAAAAGTTTTACCAGGGACGATAAAGCAACGCCCTGCTCTTGCTAGGAATATTCTTCTAAATCCTGCAAAATTAGGAGCAACAGGTATCTTTAATTTCGAGAACTGACCTATTTTACAACCATTTATTTGCTCATGAATTCTGATTATGAATTGCGCAAACAATTCACGACATGATATACCCCATTCAGTAGCATATTTTTTGTATATTTTCGAATTAACGGCCACACCTGTCGCGTTCTCTCCCGTTCCTGTTAGTGTGGTACTTGTTGCAGCTTCCTTAAATGGTGGATTAATGAAGATTAGAAGTTTCTTTCGTTCTTCTTCATCTCTTAGAATTGCCTGAAGAGCAGGAGGAACTTTCGATTGCATCAACTCCCCGTCATCATTAGTATAATCCAAAAGAAAATCATTTAGAAAATCAAACTGAAAAACATGATTGCGATACATGTTGAAACCGTCCTCAATACGTTGGTTCATTGTCGCCACATCAGCCTGTTCCAATGTTGATGCCCACAAATTGTTTTTGTTTATTAGCCCAGCCAATAGATTTCCCGTGCCAGCAGCGCAATCCCACACATAATAATTATCCTGCCAATCCTCACCAAGTTCCATTGCAAGATACTCCTGTGCTTTCTCAACCCATTTCAGAGGTGTATAATATGCTCCATGATACATCCGTACGTTCTGAGGACGCAACCTATCTGAACGTTCAATGATATAGTCTCTATACTCTTCACGAGGCGGGCGTTTATATCTTTGCCAGAAAAGGCGATGAGCCATCTGATTATCGTTAAACTGAATATCTGTAAACAAAGGAAGTCCGCCTTGCCGATGTCCCGTTACTACTTTGTAGTGATTCAATTTTAGCAGTACTGAAAGATTCTCTAACAATGTTGTATTGTCTTGTGACATTAAATCAGCCAGGAAAAAATCACAGTCGTAGATTCCTCTTGGTGCCAAATCTTCCCAGTCAACAGCAAGTGTAGGTTTCACTTCTTTCAACCAGCGGCGGTATATATGAGGGAAGTTGTTCTTATTTACATTAATTTTGGATGCCCGCCTTCCTGTCAATGAAAACTTGTCCTTTATAAAAAAGCGCAAACTATCTCCCTGTTGTTCAAAGTTGAAAATGAAAACATGATCTTTCAACGTTTCATGTACCAATTCGTAAAGTTGCTTAAACTCTTTAGTTGTGTGATCAGATGGAGCCACCTGCCAATTAAAGTCGTTAAGTTCAAACACTTCTGAGACTTCGTCGTAATGCACGAAACCAATCTTCTCAGCGTCAAAAGAACCAAGATAATCAGGTGCTTCAAGTTGGTTGAATCGACGATCCTTGCCTATTGTGAGTATAAGTTGTACAAATTGTTCATAGATATCCCGCTTCACTCCACGTTTAGCTTCTGCCCACAAGTAAGTATTATTTTCATAACCGACATAAAAATCCACTTTGCCTGGGATTTCTGTATTATCGTAATCAGAAAACCATTCCTCACGAACCTTGTTCTTGAGTTCCTCTTCCTGTATTGTTCTAGAATAATATGCCATATCTTTAAATCTTACCATTGAACACCTAAATCTTCCAACGCCTCACGAATATAGTAAAGCGTGGTGACCCCTATATGCTTCATCTTTTTCACCTCACGAGGACGTAGCCTTAATAGTTCATCCAAAGTATGAATGTTATTTTCTGCCACAGCGGCTTTAAGCCAATTCTTATAAGCTGGCTTGTAATTGCCTATAGCCTTGTACAAATCATCCAATGTAACTTGGGCAGGAATCTTTGGCTGTATTTTAGGCTCATTGATGCCCTGTTTCAAAGTCTCCAAATCTTTTAAAGCGTCTTTGAGCTGACCGCTAATTCGATTTATCAATTTATCTTGTTCCAGCTTGTTCATTATATCTTTAGGTTTTAAGTTTCTTAAAAAGACCCCACTAACTTCCCAGCCAATGGGGTTGCATCCATATAAATGGACAAATTTAGTTATTTTATGCCTTATTCTTTCTCTTCATTCTTGCTCTCCTTTCTTCTTCTTTTGCAAATTAAGTACTTTTCCCTCTTCCAGCCAAACAAAACACGAACTTTTTTCAATAACCACAGAAAAAGGGGTGCTCACGCATCCCTTTTCCCTGCAACTAAAACCATTTTGTATCAATCCAATTATGGCATGAGAAAATCAGTCATCCATCAGGAGTGTTCGAGGCTTCCGTACACGTTTGCCTCAGGGATGAGTGCGCCTGAGTTCATGGTGTACTGAGTGCTGCCTACGGTGAAGACACCATCGTCCTGGTCAGTCATCGTACCC
>JBGUGM010000074.1:0-10733 GCA_045111535.1 Bacteroidaceae bacterium | reverse complement strand
TTGAAAGTTGCAAATTTATTTTTGAAAGTTTCAAATATTTTTTTGCAACTTTCAAATTATAACGCGATACGGCAACACCACAAATTGGAATACGGCAACCCTATAAAACGGAACACGGCAAGACAAAAAAATGGGTGTGGAAGCCATCTTCTTGAGGATGCGGAACCCGCTTCTTGGAGGGTTATACATATATATAAATATGGGCATAAGTGAAAAAAGTTTGGGAAAAATTTGGAAGTTTCATGTTTTTATTACTATATTTGCCCCGAGAACTTGCCAAAGGTGGCTTTTCGGAGTTGCAAATGGCAGGTGCAGCCCTCGGGGTGTGCCTAATACTCAAAAAACATAGAATAATAAATATTAACCTAAATTGTAAGAAATATCAAAAACATGAAAGAAACGGATTATAAAAGTGTCTATTCTATTAAATTCTTAATAATAGTCTCATATGTGCTATCATCACTCAACGTAAGTGCATACGATGCAAGTATCGCTAAAAGAAGTACCGAAATAATTGCCAAAGATGGGATGGATGAATTTGAAGTGGTTCCATTACGTACCCCTTTCAAAAATGCCGTCAGCCTTCCTGGAACGATTGAGGCAGAAGACTTCGACGTGGGTGGCGAGGGTATTACTTACCATGATAATGACCCCGAGAACAAGGGTGGCATAACCTACCGTAATAATGGGGAGGGTGTGGACATTGTGGCAGGCAATGGTGGCAAGGTCGTTGGCTGGACTAGTAAGGGCGAATGGATAGAGTACACCGTGAACGTGGTCAAGGCTGGCAAGTACACCTACGAGGCAACAGTCTCTTCTGGTGAGGGAAACGGAGGTTTCAGTATCAGCCTTGTTGGCAAGGGTGGAAATCTTATCAATCTTGCAAATGTTGACGTACCGAAGACGAACAACTGGGACACCTACCAAACCGTGAAAGGCTATTTGCAACAGAGCTTTGTAGAAGGACCGCAGATTCTCCGTATTACCTATACGAAAGCTAATTGCAATGTTGACAAAGTGAAGTTCATTGCTGTATCCGAACAGTCTGATACCTTTGAGGAGATTGTTGAAGATGTATCCAACGACGGACAGAGCTGGTATCTTGTGGATAAATCCAACCCTGTGATAGGAGGTGATGGTGTGGCGACCAATCTCCAATACGATACATGGTCGGGTCGTGGTGATAAGGATGGTAGTAACATGACGACGCCATTCATGGAGTTCCACCGAAACGCAGGGAATTCCCATACGGGCAGTCAATGCAATATGCCAGCTGTTCAGATTCGTCACCAGACTATCAAGGGATTGTCCAAAGGCAAGTATAAACTGAGTATGCTCATACGTTGCTATGCAGAGATATATAATGGTAAGAACCCTCCTGCAGGGGTAAAAATATACGCCAACGGCGTTGAAAGTGGTGACGTGTGTGAAAGTGTTAAGTTTGTTGACTATAATGGTGGTATACATGCCACTTCCAATCCTGAGTTGAGCTTTGAAGTGGGCGATGACGGCATCCTTGATTTCGGCATCAATGTGACCGAAGATGCTGCATCGACTGAATTGAACTGGATTGCGTGGAAAGATATAAAAATTGCTTACCAAAGAAGAGGTGTTCTCCACACTCTCGAACCTGGTGAATATTATGTACGTAACAAGGCGACAGGTGAGTGGATGCAGGCAGGTGGCAACTGGGGTACTCAGTTGATGTTGGGTCAACATGGTGTGCTGGTGACTGCCATACAGACGAACGAGAACATCTACAAGCTCACTTCCGAATTCACCAATCCAGCTAATGGCTATAACCATCTTACTCCATCTCCAGATAACGATTGCGCTTACGTGGAAGCTGACGAATACGACTGGACCATTGAGCCAGCCTCCAACGAGGGCTACTTTACAATCCATTCTGAGTATGGATACTTAGGCTATTCAGGTAGCGAAGGGGTGGATCTCTATATGGATAATCCTGAAGACGATGCCGCGCAGTGGGAGTTTGTTTCACGTACTACGCGTCTGAAAGCACTGGCGGAAGGTGCAGAGACTGATGCAACCTTCCTTATCGCAGATCCACGCTTCGACCGTAACCATAATGACCAGTCGGAATGGCATTCGGATGTCAAGCCCCTCTTTGGTGGTATTAACAACTCTGGCTATGGAAACCAGTGTGTCGAGGTGTGGAACAACAAATTCGACGTCAATCAGCTTCTTACTAGCATCCCAAATGGACGCTATCAGCTCAAGGCGCAGGGTTACTACCGATTCAACGACAACGGGGAAAATAATAACAATCGTGCTATAGAGGAATATAGGAACGGCAATGACGATGTGCTTTATGCCAAGCTCTATATGGTCAGCGGGGGTATCACGCAGAGCATTTCCTTACCTAGCGTTGCTAGCGGAACTGGCAATCCGATGAGCATGGAAGCGGCGGGTAACGCTTTCTTGAACGGGGAGTATATGACCGATGCAATCACTATTGATGTGACCAACCACAAACTTGCCATCGGTGTGAAGAAGGACTCGCATCCAGGTTGCGACTGGACGATCTGGGATAACTTCGAACTAACCCTACTTTCCATTGGTGACAACTCCGATTATAAGATGGATGAGGACACTCCTGAGACGGACGATATTGCTTGGGACGAAGCAACGCCCGACAACCCTGTGGACTGCACCTCTCTCATAAAGAACCCAAGTTTCGATAGAAAGAGTGGCTGGCAAGGTAACCCATCGCTGGCAGGTAATGATAACCGCATCGTCAGCTATGGAGGCAGAGGCGTGGCAAACGTGACCTTCAATGTCTATCAGACCCTTGACAATCTTCGCAATGGTATCTATCGCCTGAAGATGAAGGGCTTTTACCGTTACGGAGACGTGCAGCATGAGGAACACAAGAGTTATGGCGGTCAGAACGAGAACAACGATAATAATGCTTATGCGACCTACACCATCCCATACGCTACGCTCTCCCATCGCTATGGTATTGAGCGGCAGTTTGCCACACTCTATGCTAACACGACATCAGTTGGTCTGCCACTCATCTTTACAGGCGCTAAGGAGATGGCAACCTACTCCGGTGACTACGAAACTGAGTTCGGTTGGGTGCCTAATAGCACGACGGGTGCATCAGAGGCACTTGTGGGTGATGACTACGAGGTGGAACTCCTTGTACCAGTCACCGATGGCAGTATACAGTTCGGCATCCGCAAGGATAGAGGCTATAAGTACGATTGGACTGTGTTCGATGACTTCCGCCTTGAGTATCTTGGTTCTGAAGGACTCGTTTACGTCCAAGAGATAAAGCCTTCGGTTGAAACATTTACACTTAACCTTTACGAAAAAAAGCAACTCAATGTTAGCGTCATTCCTGCAGATGCAAGCATCCAAGCGCTTCAGTGGGGCACAGACGGCGAGAAGTATGTATCCGTTGATAATACAGGCCTTGTGACAGCTAAGGCACCTGGCACAGGTTACATCAAGGTTTTTACACGTGGTAGTAATAATGAGACAGGAATCGTTTACACGTCAATTCCCTTCACCGTGAAGGACAACGGCAGTAGCGACCCGTCCAAGTTGGTCATTAACGAGATACAGGTGTCCAACTTAGACATGTTCCCTGACAAGTCCAATAACTATGGTGGCTACATAGAACTGTACAATCCAACAGACAAGGGCATCTCGCTTAATGGACTCTACATTAGTGATGAATCTACGAATCCTTATAAACACAGACTCAATAGCAAGAATGATAACATTCCAGCAAAAGGTTTTTCTGTTATCTTCTTTGATCACAGCAGTGGCGAGGAAGGCAACTACGAAGGAAATGTTAATTTCAAGCTTGACATGGACGGTGGATTCATCGGCATCTACCGTGACGGTGGCTTGATAACCAGCGAGAACTATCCTGACGCCACCTCACGCGTATCCTACGCACGCACCACCGATGGCGGCTCCAACTGGGGCGTGACTGCCTATCCCACGCCGGGAGCCAGCAACAGCGGCAGCAAGGAAATCCTGCCTGTGAAAGCTGAGCGTGTGTCCAGTCCACAAGCAACACAGAGTGGTTTCTATGCTATGAGTGGCTTCAAGCCGATCATTACCGGATCAGAAAATATTTATTGCACCATCGATGGCACCGTGCCAACTGAAAAGAGTATTCCAGTCGAAGAACTGCCAGCCTTCGATGGTACAACAGTGCTGCGCATACGTGCCTTCGAAGAGGGTAAGTTACCAAGCCCTGTAGTAACACGTACATACGTGCAACAGAAGTACAACCATACGCTGCCCGTGCTCATGGTTACGGCAGCACCCAACGACATCTACAGTGACGAGATGGGCATCTTCGTCACTGGAACCAATGGCATATCTGGCCATGGCATTGAGTACCCCTGCAACTGGACCCTTGACTGGGATCGCTCCGCCAATATGCAGCTGCTCAGCAAGGACGGCGAGAACCTTTTCCAGCAGGACGTGAACCTATCACGGTTCGGCGGATGGAGCCGTTCATGGATACCCTTCAATTTCAAGCTCAAAGCACAGAAGCAATATGAGGGTAATAACTATCTGGAGTATCCTTTCTTCACGGATAATAAGCCTTACCTGAAGCATAAGGTGTTGCAGGTGCGCAATGGTGGTAACGACGTGAACTGTCGCATCAAAGATGCATCGCTTCACAACATCATCCTTACCAGTGGCTTCTACCTCGATGTGCTTGACTACCAGCCCGTCCACTGCTACATCAATGGACAGTACTATGGCATGCAGAACCTGCGCGAACCATCGAACAAGCATTACGGCTTGGCGGACTATGGCATCGACACTGACGAGATGGACGCTATGGAAATGACTTGGGGTATTTATGTAAAGGCAGGCTCTCGTGACAGCTTCACGCAGTGGGAGAACCTTGCAAAGAACGCATCTGACAAGAATGCCTATCAACAGATTTGCAATATTGTGGATGTGGACGAATTTGCCAACTACATGGCTGCTCAGGCATACCTTGGCGGTGACGACTGGCCTGGCAATAATTGTAAGGGATTCAAGGGGAATGATGGCAAGTTCCACATTGTCTTTTTCGATGTGGATCAGGCACTCCGCTTCGACCGTGGTTCCTTGGACCGCATTGGCAGTGCCGGCGAGCCCCTGATGCAGATCTTCAAGAACATGCTCGACAACGACACCTTCCGCAAGCAGTTCATCGACAGCTTCTGTCTCTTCGGCGGTAGCGTGATGGAGCCAACACGTTGTCATGCTATCATCGATCGCATGTCGGCAGAGATGAATCCTGCCCTTGCCCTTGAAGGGCTTTCCACTTCACCAACGGCTGACTACATGAAGCAGGTGCTTACCACAACCCGACAGCAGACTATGATTAACTCCCTTCGCAATTGGAGCTATGTGCAGCTCAGCGGTGTACGAGAGTACAAACTGAAACTCACCAGCAGTATTGAAGCGGGCAAACTCCGTGTGAATGGGCTTCCTGTTCCGACCAATACCTTCGAAGGCAGCCTCTTCGCACCAACAGTCATCACAGCAGCTCTCCCTGAAGGCTACACCTTCAAGGGCTGGAAGACCGATGGCGGTGAGTGGTTGTTGAAGAACAACCCGACTCTTGACCTTTCTGTGCTTGCTGACAATGAGGCACTAACAGAAACTCTCAGCATTCAGGCTGTATATGAAGAGATGTCTGACGCGCAGCGCAAGGCAGACCTTGCTATGCCCATCAAGGTGAATGAGGTGAGTGCCAATAACACGGTCTTCGTTTCCGAAACCTGGAAGCGTAGCGACTGGATAGAACTGTACAACACAACTGATACGGACATTGACGTGGCAGGTCTCTTCTTGAGTGACGATGCCGACCAACCGTTGAAGTTCCAAATTGAAAAGAACTCGGCTGTGTGCAATACGGTCATCCCTGCTGGCGGCCACCTCATTGTGTGGGCTGACGGACTGGGCAGCGAACCGACCTTGAACCAATTGCATGCCAACTTCAAGCTCTCCAACAGCAACGAGCAGCAAGTGTTCCTTGTCAGTGGAGACGCTTTCGTGAAAAACAATTCCACCTATTTCGACCAGCACCCTGAAATGCTCCGCTTTGTTGATGGCCTCTCCTATCCAGCACATCGTGGTGATGAGACTGTTGGACGCTATCCAGACGGTGGAAGGGATTTCTACCGTATGGGAAGACCTACCATAGAACGTGCCAATACGTTGTTGACTAGTGACGAGAAGACCGGTGAAGACGAGAACCTTATGCCCCTTCTTGGTGATGATTTCATTCTTGAGTTGGCGAAAGGCTGGAATTGGGTTTCGCACAACCTGAGTGTGTCCATCGCTCCTGCTGAACTGCCACAGAGCGCTACCCGAGTGCTCTCACAGACCCGTGAGGCTATTCGTGACGGTAGCAAGATGGTGGGGACACTTAAAGCGATGGATGCTGGATCGCTCTATAAGGTGCAGATGAAAACTTCTGGCACCTTCACCAGCAGTTTGCCACGATGCGATTACAATCTGCCCATCGCTTTGCTGCCAGGATGGAACTGGATTGGTTATCCCGTGGATGGCGCCCAGACCATCAAGGTCGCATTGGGTGGATTCCTGGCTGAAGAAGGTGACAAACTGGTGGGTCAGGATGGTTTCGCCACCTACACATCGGGGGCATGGAAGGGAAGCCTTTCCACCTTTGAGACGGGCAAGGGTTACATGCTCTACACCCAGAAAGCGAAGTCGTTCAGTTTCAATAAGCCTGACGTGAGTGTGAATCTGAGCCGTGCCCGACTTGCCAAAGTGCATGTCGCTAACCGCTATGGAGTGGACAAGTACGCCTATCCTAACGTGATGGGTATCATTGGGCAGCTCGTCATTGAAGACGAGGAACTGGCTGCAGAACCTGACCGCTTCACACTTCTCGCATATAATGGTGAGGAATGTCGTGGCATTGGCACATGGATGGAAGGAAAGATCTATATGACCGCATACGGACAGGGAGATGAGAAACTCCAGTTCTTTGCCCTTGACGAGCAGGACGGCACGATGTGGCATGTGGCCGAAGAGCATGATTTTGTCGCAGACATCAAGGGTGCCGAGCAGACACCATGTCTCTTCCACTTGGGTGGGTGTGAACCTACCGATATTGTCGGAACAGTTAATGGCAGTGCACCGCACATGAGCGTGGAAGGGTATTACAATCTGAGCGGTCAGCGCATGGGTAACCATGACATGTCGCTCACTTCTGGAATCTACGTGGTCAAGTATGCTGACGGTTCATTCAGAAAGATTTATATTAAATAAGGAATCAACGCAATGGAATCATTTAATTAATTAAATATACATGTACAAGATGAATAGACTGACAATAACAATAGTCATGGCAATTTCCTCGCTGCTCATGGCTCAAGCACAGAAAGTGATAAGCATCAAGTATAACGGTGGCGCTGCCACGGTGAGCATCCCGTCGGATATAAAGGATGTGACCTCCGATGTGAAGGGGGCAAGCGTGGTGCTCACGTCAGCCACAGCAGATGCAGAATATGTCTATCGTGTGGAAGGCAAATCGTCTGATGGTTCGCTCACCATCAAGGGCGACTACAAGCTGACCCTCCAACTGGCAGGCGTGGAGCTGACCAACGCCCACGGAGGTCCTGCCATTGACGTGCAGTGTGGTAAGCGAATAGCTGTGGAGCTGGTCGATGGCACGATAAACCGTCTTTCCGATGCGGCAGGCGGTACGCATAAGAGTACCCTCTACTTCAAGGGACATGCCGAATTTGAAGGAAAGGGCACGGTCTTTGTGACAGGCAAGACGAAGCATGCCATCTCTGCTAAGGAGGAGATTGAACTGAAAAATACGACAGGTGCTATCAACATCCTTGGTGCCGTGAGTGATGGCATCCATTGCGGTAAGGGCAATAAAAGTAAAGGACATAATTACTTCCGCATGAAAGGCGGCATTGTCAACATTCAGGGCGTGGGCAGTGACGGTGTCGACAGCGATGACTACGGAGTGATCCGCATAGAGGGCGGTTCAATCAGCGTCAATGTGCCTAATGATGGCACAGGTCTGAAGGCAGACAGCCTTATTTTGATTAAGGGTGGCAGTGTGAGCCTCTCCGTGGCAGGGGATGATGCCGAGGGTATGCGTTCATGCTATGCCACCACCATCAGTGGGGGCAAGATAGACATCGTTGTGTCCGGTAATGGTTCGAAGGGCATCAAAAGCAAGCGTGAAACTGATGCCTCTGCCACTGTGCAGAACGGTGGATTCGTTGACATCTCAGGCGGTGAGATTAACATGCAGGTGACGGGTGGCGATTTGACCAAGACGAAGGAGGATGTGGTGGATGTGGACAAGTGCATGGGTATGAGTGTGGATGCGGATTTCATGCAGACGGAGGGTGTGCTGAGCATCACCGCATTGGGAAAGGAGGCGCGCACCTACAACGTGAAGGGCGCGGAGAACCGTCCTGGAGGATCATTCGAGATGGTGAAAGTTCCCTGGAGCATCAACGTTCTCGACTATCAGAATGACATGTCCGCCTATGTTGCTGTAATGAGAGACAATCATGTGTTAACGAACTACGCATCAGTGGCGGTTGGTGCTTTCATTGATGGTGAATGTGCTGGCTATGCAGTGTTCCCGGAGACAAATTATGGTATCATGCGCATCTGGGGCAATAGTGCTACTAATGGCAAAGCGGTGATTTTCAAGCTTTATGATTACGACGAGGACAAGGAATACGATCTGACATCAGAAACAACTGTCATTTTTGCTGACGCCTTCTGTGTCGGAGATCCCAACACACCGCTTGCGCTCCAATATATGACGGGTGCGACTGTCATCGTGCCTAAAATTGTTCCGAATAATCTCAGCCGCGAGTATGGGGAAGAAAATCCTCAACTCACCTACAAGGTGACGGAAGGTGAATTGAAGGATGAAGACGGCGTGCCGGAACTTACGACCAAGGCTGTCAAGAATTCCAATGTGGGCAGCTATCCTATTATTGTAGGTGATGGAACCCTAAAGATACAGTATAAGTCTGTGGATGGAACCCTTACCATCACCAAGGCTCCTTTGGCTGTTGGAGTGCAGGATGTGACCATCACAGAGGGTGATGCCATCCCGAACTTCACGCTGACCTATAGCGGATGGAAGAACAGTGACACGGAGGCGACAGCCTTCACGACCAAGCCGACAGCCACAACTACGGCAACAACTACCAGCAAGGCGGGCACCTACGACATCACCGTAAGTGGCGGGACAGCAAAAAACTATGGACTGTCCTACAAAAAGGGTAAGTTGACGATTCTGAAGAAAGATGAGCCAGAACCCGACTACAAAGTAGGTGATGACATCACGTCGCTTGCCACAGCAGAATGGGAAGGCAAGACTGGGGATTATGGCGGTTTGGTCAATGCCTCAGTTGAACGATACACGCACGGCACTCCTAAGGATGTGGGCGACATCCTGACACAGACGGTCAGCGGACTCAGGAACGGAACCTACCGTGTGCAGCTGGAAGTCGCAGCCTCCTTTACACCGGAACGAGGCTTCGAATGTCCGACTGGTGATGGTCTTTCGGTAGCATTCGCCAACAATACACAACGCAATCTCCCTGTACTTGAGAGAGGTTGGGTAGGCGAAGGAGAACAGAAACTCGTCACCCTCACCGCCACTGTGACTGATGGAACGTTGAAGTATGGAATCAAGAACCTTGCCCTCTCGGGCAACTGGTTCGTGGCAAGACTGAAGTCTATCGTCTATGTTGCTTCTAATGCGCAATCTCCCAAGACATACGCCATCAGCATCGCCTCAGAGAGGAATGGTAAGACCACAACCGATGTGACGGCAGACGAGGAAGGCTCAAGAGTGTTCATCACGACAACTCCTGATGAAGGCTGCACTCTGGAGTCGCTGAAGGTCACCACGACTGGAGGAAAAGCAGTAGAACTCACAGACAACAGTTTCATCATGCCTGCATCAGCTGTGACTGTAACAGCCACCTATAAAGCACCGGAAAAGCCTAAACTTGCTGGCGATGCCAATGGTGATGGAACAGTAAATGTCTTTGATGTGACAGCCATGGTGAACTACATCCTTGGTTCGCCTAACGATGGCTTCGTGTTTGAAGCAGCTGATGTGAATGGTGACGGCATCGTGAATGTCTTTGACGTGACGAAGGTGGTGAATATCATCCTCGGTGTGGATGATGCCAGCGCCAAGACACGTAAGGCAGAAGGACAGTCAGGAGCGGACAAGCTGTATATTGAGGACTTTGAGATTGAGCCAGGTGAAGAGAAGGAAGTGACAATTCTTCTGGATAATCCTGGTGCAGAGTACCGTGACTTGCAGTTTGACCTCTATCTGCCAGAAGGCATCACAGTGGTGCAGGATGAGGACGAGGAGTTCATGGTGGATAAAGGTAGCAGATGCACCAAGAAGCACACCATTGGCTTCTCCTACACAGATGGACACTATGTATGCATGCTCTATAGCACCGCAAAGAACCCGCTCTCTGGCAATAGTGGTGATATCCTGACCATCACATTGAAGGCAGACGGCAATGTTGCCCCTGGAGCAAAGACAGGTTCCTTCCGCAATGTCAGCCTCTCGAAGACTGATGCGACAGGTCCTACCTATGATGAGTTCTCCTTCGGATTCACTGTCAAGGGTGAAGTGGATGCCATTGTAGATGTTGATGCAGAAGCTGCACCAGTTAACAAGAAGGTGCTTCGCA
>JBGUGM010000073.1:0-8501 GCA_045111535.1 Bacteroidaceae bacterium | reverse complement strand
AGCGATGTCTTAAAGTCAAAAGGACATTTGCACGAAGAAAAAGCACAATTTTTTGATAAATTATGGGCATAAATGCTTGCCCATCCATTAATTATTTGTATCTTTGCCACATATAAATACCATCTTGAAAGCGAGTAGTGGAAAATGGAACAGAATAGACCTTTGCGCGTGATTATTAGTGGCGGTGGAACAGGTGGCCACATCTTTCCAGCGGTGTCGATAGCGAATGCTATCAAGAAGCAGCATCCAGAAGCGGAAATCCTCTTCGTGGGTGCATTGGGGCGTATGGAGATGCAGCGTGTTCCTGCTGCTGGATATAAGATTGAGGGACTTCCCGTGAGAGGTCTTGTGCGTCCATTGTGGAGTCCCAAGAATGTGAGTGTCATGATGGATTTTCTGAAGAGCAAAAAAATGGTGAAGAGGATTATTCGTGATTTCCAACCACAGGTGGCTGTGGGTGTAGGTGGTTACGCTTCGGCTCCTACATTGAATGCCGCTTATTCAATGGGCATCCCTTGCTTGATTCAGGAACAGAACTCCTACGCAGGAGTGACCAACAAGTCGTTGGCGAAGAAAGCGAAAGTGGTTTGTGTGGCATATAGCGGCATGAGCCGTTTCTTCCCTGCTGATAAGATTATCATGACGGGCAACCCTGTGCGTCAGAATCTGCTGGAATGTAACATCACGAAAGAAGAGGCAAGGAAGAGTTTTGGATTGGCTCCTGATAAGAAGACCGTGCTGATTGTGGGTGGAAGTTTGGGCGCCAAAACCATCAATGAGAGTGTACTTGCTCATTTGGAGGATATCCGTAAGAGCGATGTACAGTTCATCTGGCAGACAGGTAAGTATTACGGTGAACACATCACAGAGGAACTGGGTAAGGTCGCACCGATTGGGAACCTGAAAGTGATGGACTTCATTAGCAGTATGGACAATGCGTATGCCGCTGCTGACATCGTGGTGAGCCGTGCTGGTGCCAGTTCCATCTCTGAACTTTGTCTCTTGGGTAAACCTTGCATCTTAGTGCCTTCGCCCAATGTGGCAGAAGACCACCAGACGAAGAATGCAAAGGCATTGTCGAACAGAGGTGCAGCGATTCTTGTGAGGGACAAGGATGCCAAGGATCAGTTGATAGCAGTTGCCCTCGAAACGGTGGCAGATAATCTCAAATTGGAATCGTTGAGTGGAAACGTGAAGATGTTGGCTTTACACAACTCGGCAGATGTGATAGCCGAGGAAGTGTATAAATTGGCAGTTGAATATAAAAATAAACAAAAGTGATGCAGACGAACGAGATGAAATCCGTGTATTTTGTAGGTGCTGGTGGCATTGGCATGAGCGCATTGGTGCGTTATTTCCTGACCAAAGGTTATAACGTGGGTGGTTATGACAAGACACCAAGTGAGTTGACGGAAAAGTTGATTGAAGAAGGAGCAAAGATTCATTACGAGGAGAATGTGGAGGACATAGACCCTTGTTTCAAGCAGAAGGAGAGCACGTTGGTGGTTTATACACCTGCTATTCCTGCCGAACACAAGGAGATGGTCTATTTCCGTGAGAATGGGTTTGAAATTCAGAAGCGTGCACAGGTGCTGGGCTTCTTGACGCAGTCGCACAAGGGACTTTGTGTGGCAGGTACACATGGAAAGACCACCACCTCAACGATGGCAGCGCACCTCTTGCATCAGAGCAAGGTGGATTGCAACGCTTTCTTGGGTGGTATCTCAAAGAACTACGGAACTAACTATATACTCTCTGATAGCGACTATGTGGTGATTGAAGCAGATGAGTTCGACCGTTCTTTCCATTGGTTGCGTCCTTATATGACAGTGATTACAGCAACAGATCCAGACCATTTGGACATCTATGGAACAAAAGAGGCGTATTTGGAGAGTTTCCGTAAATATACGACGCTCATTCAGCCGGGTGGCGCACTGATTATCCATAAGGGTTTGGAGATGAAGGCTGACGTACAGGAGGGCGTGAAGGTGTATGAGTATGCTCGTGAAGAGGGTGATTTCCATGCTGAAAACATCCGTATTGGCGGTGGTGAGATTGTATTTGACTTTGTGCATCCCAATGGGGTGGTGAAGGATATTCAACTGGGTGTGCCAGTAAGCATCAACATCGAGAACGGCATTGCTGCTATGGCATTGGCGATTCTGAATAGGGTGACTGATGAGGAGTTGCGTGAGGGTATGAAGAGTTTCAGAGGCGTTGATCGTCGTTTCGATTTCAAGGTGAAGAATGACAAAATGGTGTTCCTCAGCGATTATGCACATCACCCGAATGAGATAGAACAAAGTGTGAAGTCTGTGAGGGAACTCTATCAGGAAAAGAAGATTGCAGCCATTTTCCAACCGCATCTTTATACCCGTACCCGTGACTTCTACAAGGAGTTTGCTTCGGCATTATCATTGCTCGATTGCGTCTATCTCTGCGACATCTATCCTGCCCGTGAGTTACCGATTGAGGGAGTGACCAGCAAACTCATCTACGACAACCTTCGTCCAGGTATTGAGAAGCACCTCATTCATAAGGAGGACATTCTGGATGTGGCTCGTAGCAGAAACTTTGATGTGCTGATGTCGCTGGGAGCAGGAGATATTGAGAACTATGTACCTCAGATAACTGAAATACTTTCAAAATAAAAACAGAATCAAGATGAAAATGTCCAAAGTCGTTAAGTTTACAGTGCTGTCACTGCTCTCGTTGGGATTAGTGGCATACGTGGCTTATGCGATGCTGTTCCTGTCAGGTCCAGACGAGGAGGAAAGATGCTCGTCAGTGGAACTGATAGTGAAGAAGGGTGACGATGCCTCCCTTTTTGTGGACGAGAAGGACATTGAGAAGATGTTGAAGAATGCAAACGTCTATCCAAAAGGTATGCTGATGAAGGATGTGGATACGGAGAAAATTGAGGAAACCATTCGTGGAAATGAATTCATTTCGAAGGTGGAGTGCTACAAATCTGCTAATGGCAAACTTTGTGTGAATGTAGAACAGCGCATTCCCATCATCTTCGTGATCCCAGAGGGAAAGGATGGATACTTTGTCGATGCACAGGGTAACATCATTCCGAATCACAGCAATGGCACGAATCTGGTGGTGGCTTCTGGTAATATTGATGAGAAGTATGCCCGTAAGGAGTTGGCGGATTTTGGACAGTTCTTGCAGAGGAATGAGTTCTGGAACAACCAGATTGAGCAGATATATGTGATGAAGGACAGGAAGGGAAAGCATGTGGTGGAACTGGTGCCGAGAGTGGGTGACCAGATTGTCTATTTGGGTACGTTGGATGACTATGAGAAGAAACTTCGTAAACTCAAGACTTTCTATGACAAGGCTGTCGGAACAGTGGGCTGGAGAAAGTATGCGAGAGTTAACTTGGAGTTTGACAATCAGATTATCTGCACGAAGCGTTGATAAAAGTTTGTGGTGAAAGGTTAGAAGTTAAATGTAAATCATAATATAGTATGACAAATTCTGATAAAGATTTCATCGTTGCGATAGAACTTGGTTCTTCCAAGATTTCGGGTATCGCAGGTAAGAAAAAAGATGGGACGATGCATGTTCTCGCCTATGCTGAGGAGAAGACTGCGGGGTGTGTGAAGAGGGGCGTTGTCTATAACATTGAGAAGACCTATCAGAGTATCAATACCATCATATCGAAGTTGGAGGCTGTGCTCAAGACGAAGATTACTCGTGCCTATGTAGGTTTGGATGGTCAGTCAATGCGCTCTTATAAATGCGTGGTAAGACGCAACCTGTTGACGCAGAGTTACATTACCAACGAGTTGATTGATGCAATTCGTCAAGAGAGTTGCGAGATTCCTTTTAACGATTATGAGATGCTGGAGAATTTCCCACAGGAATATGTGGTTGATTCGAGTGTCATTGCTGACCCTGTGGGTGTGATGGGCACCAACATCGAAGGAGAGTTCTTGGATGTGATTGCGAAGAACAACCTCCGCACGAATATCGAGACGGTGTTTGCCAATGCGGGTGTGGGGATTGTAGAAGGGCTGATTTCTCCTTTGCAGTTGGCAAACAATGTGCTGACGGATGCGGAGAAGCGTTCAGGATGTGCCTTGGTGAATCTGGGCGCTGACACTACAACGTTGGTGGTGTATAAAAACAATATCGTCCGTTATCTGGTGACGATTCCATTGGGAAGCAACAACATCAATAAAGACCTCTCCACTTTGCCGATTGATGAGGCAGAGACGGAAGATGTCAAGTTGAAGTATGGCGATGCTTGTCAGGAGTTTGAGGCATCAGAGGAGTCGGAGCCACAGTATTACACCACTTCGGATGGTCGTCAGATAGACGTGACCCTCATCAAGAATGTGATTGAGGCTCGTATGGGTGAAATCATCGAGAATGTCCGTAATCAGATGATTAATTCTGACTACAGCGGTAAGTTGTTGGCAGGTTTGATCATTACGGGTGGTGGCAGTAACATGAAGAATATCGTCAAGGCGTTTGTGAAGAGCACAAAGATTGACAAGGTTCGTATTGCTAATAAGGTGAATCAGGCAGTCATAAAGACCTCTAATGCACCGAGCCTCCCTTTGGACAGTGCAGCATCAACGACGATCATTTCTCTGCTCTTCGGAGGAAATGTTCCTTGCGGAGGTGAGGACATTGGACGTGCGCCAGACATGTTTGATCAGCAGCAGAAAGAAGAGGAACGTATCCTTCGTCAGAAAGAGGCTGATGCAGCGGCTGCTGCTGAAGCAAAGGATGTTGCCACCTTCGATGGTATCAAGGAGGAGATTCGTTCGGCTATCGACAAGGTGAAGAAGCAGGACGAGGAGTTGAAGAAGTACGGTAGTGACAAGAAAGTGCGTCAAAGAGCCAAGGAACTGTCTCTCTCTATTCTTGATGAGACCATTGGCAACAAGTACGAGCAGGCAGTCAAGGCGTTAGAGGGCAAGGACAAGTTCAAGCAGAGCCTCAAGGAAGGTTCTGAGTTGGCTGAGATGCTCAAGAACGCTGTGGATGTCTTGACTGATCATGTAAATAGCGCGAACAAGGAGAACAGTGCGTGGGGACGTTTCAAGCGTACACTCACTGACTTGGTAAGCGATGAAGATAATAACTAAGAAAAACCTCGAATAAGATATGGCAGAAGAAGAGAATTTCGGTGTTTTCAACTTTGCGAAAGGCGCCACAAGCATTATCAAGGTGATTGGCGTTGGCGGCGGTGGTAGTAATGCTGTCAACCATATGTATAATGAGGGCATTCACGATGTCACATTTGTAGTATGTAACACGGACAACAAGGCTCTTCAAGACTCTCCTGTGCCTGAAAAGATACAGTTGGGTAGTGAGGGACTTGGTGCTGGTAACCGTCCAGAGAAGGCTCGTAAAGCCACAGAGGAGTCCATTGAAGCCATCAAGAGTATGCTCTCTGATGGTACGAAGATGGCATTCATCACGGCTGGTATGGGTGGCGGTACTGGTACAGGTGCTGCTCCACTCATTGCTAAGACTGCCAAGGAAATGGGCATCCTCACGGTGGGTATCGTGACGATTCCATTCCGTTGGGAGGGTAACAAGAAAATTGACCAGGCATTGGACGGTGTGGAGGAGATGAGCAAGAACGTGGATGCTTTGTTGGTCATCAACAACGAACGTCTGCGTGAGATCTATCAGGACTTCACGGTAATCAAAGCATTTGCCAAGGCTGACGATACGCTTTGCAATGCGGCACGTTCCATTGCTGAGATCATCACGATGCATGGTGTCATCAACCTTGACTTCAACGATGTCAGCACCGTGCTGAAAGATGGTGGTGTGGCTATCATGAGTACAGGTTATGGCTCAGGCGAGAATCGTGTGACGAAGGGTATCAATGATGCGCTCAACTCACCTTTGCTCAACAACAACGACATCTATCGTGCCAACAAGATCCTTCTCCGTATCTCTGTGCCTGATGAGGCAGGAGAGGGCACAAGCGCCCTGATGATGGACGAGATGAACGAGGTTCACGAATTCATGGCGAAAGTGAAGCGTGACGATGTGGAGACCAAATGGGGCCTTTCCATTGATCCTTCTTTGACTGACCAGGTGAAGATTACCATTCTTGCCACAGGCTTTGGTGTTGAAGACATTGACTCTGATGAACTTGGAGATCGCCTCATTGCACGTGATAAGGAACAGCAGAAGATTGCAGCAGAGAAGGCAGAACAAGAGGCAGAGCGTGCTCATCGTCGTGAGACCATCTATGGCCCCGACAAGGATCACAGCACCATTCGTCGTCCATTGTATAGTTACATTTTCAAGGAAGAAGACCTCGACAACGAAGATGTCATCAGTATGGTGGAGACATCGCCTACTTATAAGCGTTCCAAGGAAACCTTACGCCAACTTACGGACATGGGTACCAACAAATCGAACGTAATAGAGCCGGGCACAACTATTCTTTTCAGTTAATAGATACTTATAGCATTATAGATGAAGGGCACTCCAATAGGGTGCCCTTTATTGTGTCGTAGTGAAAGGCCGATTCTTTATGAGAGAAAAAAGATGTGCCGACTCGGTCAGAATCACTTCTGGTTGGTCGGCACGAGAATATATGTAAGAATTGAATGAAATGTTCGATTAAGCGAGTGCAATGTCAAGTTTACTTGACCATTGTCGAGCGTGAGAACATTCTACAAATGTCTTACGCATCAATGTTCGCGTAGGTGGCGTTCTTCTCGATGAACTCGCGGCGTGGACCTACGTCCTCACCCATCAGCATAGAGAAGGTGTAGTCAGCCTCGGCTGCGTCATCGATGGTCACCTGCTTCAAGAGGCGCGTTTCGGGGTTCATGGTGGTCTCCCAGAGTTGTTCTGGGTTCATTTCACCAAGACCTTTGTATCGCTGCACCTTGATCTTGTCCTCTGAGCCCTCTCCATACGTGTCGATAAAACGCTGGAGGGCAGACTCGTCGTAGCAGTATTCGCTCACCTTACCCTTTGTACACTTGTAGAGTGGAGGCGTAGCGATGTAGAGACGTCCGTCACGAATCAGTTGTGGCAAGAAGCGGAAGAACAGGGTCATCAAAAGGGTGTCGATGTGAGAACCATCGACATCGGCATCGGTCATGATAATGGTCTTATAGTAACGCAACTTGTCGTAATTCGCTTCTTTCTGGTCTTCGGGGTTCAGTCCGAACTTCACACCCAATGCTTGGAAGATGTTGTTCACCTCCTCGTGTTCGAAAGCCTGATGCCATTTTACGCGCTCCACATTGAAGATCTTACCTCGGATAGGCAGGATGGCTTGGAAGTGACGGTCACGTCCCTGCTTAGCAGAACCACCTGCAGAATCACCCTCGACGATGAACATCTCGCAGTTAGCAGCATCTTTGTCAGAGCAGTCAGCCAGTTTGCCAGGCAGACCACCACCTGTCATTGGATTCTTGCGCTGTACCTTCTCGCGGGCAGCACGGGCAGCCACACGGGCCTCGGCAGCAATCACCACCTTGTCGATGACCATCTTTGCCTCCTTCGGGTGCTCTTCTAAATAGTAGGTGAGTGCTTCACCCACAGCCTGCTGAACAGCACCAGCCACCTCGCTGTTACCCAGTTTGGTCTTCGTCTGACCCTCAAACTGAGGCTCTGCCACCTTCACGCTGATGACAGCCGTCAAACCCTCACGGAAGTCCTCACCACTGATCTCTATCTTCTGCTTCTCCAGTTTCTCCGTGATTTTGTTGTCGTCAGCATACTTCTTCAGCACACGTGTCAGTGCGGTACGGAAACCTTGCAGGTGTGTACCACCCTCGATGGTGTTGATGTTGTTAACGTATGAGTGGATGTTCTCGCTGTATGAAGTGTTATACATGATAGCCACCTCAATAGGCGTGTTCTGCTTCTCTGTATTCAGATAAATTACATCGTCGAACAGGCAGGTGCGTGTTGAGTCGATGTAGCGCACGAAGTCCTTCAGACCACCTTCGCTATGGAAAACCTCCTGACGGATGCCCTCGATGCCCACCTCGGCGTTCTTGTCCAGACGCATGTCTGTCAGCGTGATTTTGATACCTGCATTCAGGTAGGCAAGTTCGCGCATACGGTTTGCCAGGATGTCATACTTGTAGGTTGTGGTGATGAAGATGCTGTTGTCTGGCCAGAACTGCTGACGGGTGCCTCGCAGCTCTGTCTCGCCCACCACTTTCACGTCGTAGAGTGGCTTTCCCTTCTCATATTCCTGCTGGTACACCTTGCCGTCACGGAACACTTGTGAAGTCATGTGCTTTGACAACGCATTCACACAGCTCACACCCACACCGTGCAGACCACCAGACACCTTGTAGGAACCCTTGTCGAACTTACCACCAGCGTGCAGTACGGTCATGACCACTTCGAGGGCGCTACGGTGCTCCTTCTCGTGCATGTCCACGGGGATACCACGTCCATTGTCCTGTACGGTGATAGAATTGTCTTCGTTGATTGTTACTTCGATGTGCGTACAGAAACCTGCCAACGCCTCATCGATAGAGTTA
>JBGUGM010000072.1:0-9020 GCA_045111535.1 Bacteroidaceae bacterium | reverse complement strand
ATTTGAAAGTTGCAAATTTATTTTTGAAAGTTTCAAATATTTTTTTGCAACTTTCAAATTATAACGCGATACGGCAACACCACAAATCGATATACGGCAACGCTATAAAACGGAACACGGCAAGACAAAAAATGGGGGATGAAAGAGAGGAAGTCTTGGGTTTTCCTCTTAACATAGGTTAAGAAATGAAGAGGGCATCTGTATTTTGCGAAGATATCCCTTGTATATTTCCCTTATTATGGATAATTTTGTACCCGAAATGTTAAATCATCACATTTCACTGAAAAAATCACTCGGATGATTATACATTTCTCATAAAGTGGGAATATACAGATGAGAAGAAATAACTCATAACAGATAAGAACTAAAAACGTAAAGGAAATGAAAAAAACATTAGTTGTACTTATTTTATGTAACATAATGTTGCTGTTAACGGCAATGACATGCAATGATTCCTACGAATATAGGAGTGTTATCTTTGAAAATCAATCAAATGATACTATCATCACTTGGAGCTCGGGTTGGAAACCAACAACTCCAGAGGCTGTGATAGAATATTATTCTGACGAATGGGCGACGCAAATTCCGCCTCATGAACATTCTGTCGAGTCTTGGGTTGATGAAGAGGATATCATGGTGTATATTTTTGTTATTAAAAAAGCAGACAGAGATTTGTATTCTCAAAAGGAGATTGTTGAGAAAGGTCTTGCGGAGTACTATTCATATAGTTATCAAGATTTGAAGAAAATGGACTTCAAGATAGTGTATGGGGATGAGAATTCAATAGATAGTATACAGCAAACCTCTATGTAAGAATATCACACAGACACCCGTAAGGCTCGCAAGCCCTACGGGTGTCCTATTTACAACCTATTAAAAACTTCTTTACTTTAGCAAGTCTTTTCCTATGTCTCTTCTGAAGTATTTGCCTTCGAAGTGTATCTTGTTGGCTTCGGTGAAGGACTTGACAAGGGCTTCGTTTTGAGTCTGTCCGTAGGAAGAGACAGCGATGACGCGCCCTCCTGCGGTGACAACCTTGCCATCTTTGAGGGCTGTGCCAGCGTGGAACACGACTGAGCCCTGCACATCGTCAATGCCTGTAATCTCGAAACCTTTCTGATAGGCTTGTGGATAGCCTCCACTGACCATCATGACACAGACAGCAGAACGGGAATCAAACTCAAGGGACTTGGTGTCGAGATTGCCTTCAGCCACACCTTCGAGAAGGTCAACGAGGTCACTCTTGATGCGGAGCATGACAGTTTCCGTCTCGGGGTCACCCATGCGCACATTATACTCAATGACCACAGGGTCACCTGCCTTGGCATAGGCATAGTCTCTATCCACTTTGATGAGCCCGAGGAAGATGAAGCCTTTGTAGTCGATGCCTTCAGCAGCCAATCCTTCAACAGTAGGCTTCACAATACGCTCTTCCACTTTCTTCATCCACTCAGCATCAGCAAATGGAACAGGAGACACACTGCCCATACCACCTGTATTGAGTCCTGTGTCACCCTCGCCAATACGCTTGTAGTCCTTGGCTTCAGGAAGAATCTTATAGTTTTTGCCATCAGTCAGCACGAACACGGAGCACTCGATACCCGAAAGGAACTCCTCAATGACCACTGTAGCGCTGGCTTCGCCAAACATGCCATCCAGCATGCCACGAAACTCCTTCTTTGCCTCTTCGAGGGTAGGCACGATGAGCACTCCCTTACCTGCACAGAGTCCATCTGCCTTCAGCACGTAAGGAGGTTGGAGGGTTTCGAGGAAGGCAATGCCCTCGTCGATGTTGGTGCCATTGAAAGAACGGTATGCTGCTGTAGGGATGCCATGACGCTGCATGAAACTTTTGGCAAAGTCTTTACTGCCTTCGAGCACAGCACCTGCCTTGGAAGGACCAATGACAGGAATGTTCTTCAACTGGGCATCCTGCTTGAAGAAGTCATAGACACCCTTCACGAGCGGGTCTTCGGGTCCTACCACCACCATATCAATGGCATTCTGCAAAGCAAATGCCTTGATGCCTTCGAAGTCATCTGCCTTCAAAGGCACATTCTCACCCACAGATGCTGTACCTGCATTGCCTGGGGCAATAAAAAGTTTCTCAATCTTAGGACTTTGGGCTATCTTCCAAGCCAAGGCGTGCTCTCTGCCACCACTACCAAGTAGGAGTAATTTCATATCTTTTTCTTTTTTCAATCTTTTTAGGGTACAAAGGTACGTTTTTTTATTAGGATTTCGTACCTTTGCAACGAATTTTTTATCCAATTTTAAGAAAATGAGCGCGAGGACTCTTGCTAACACCTTGACACGGACCGTCGAAGAACTGGCAAAGCCAGAATCGTACAAGGATCTCTATCATGAGCACAGTGACGGTGTGCCATTGCCTTCAGGCGAAGTGCTACAAAAGATTATTGACCTTGCCCGAGAAATCATCTTCCCGGGCTACTATGGTCGTTCGTGCATCGACACAAACACGCTGAAGTATCACCTTGGAGTGGGTACGGAACAACTCTACTCGTTGCTGGTGACGCAGATTCAGGCGGGATTGTCTTTCTCTAATTTCGAGGAGGGCACGGCAGTCTTTGCTGCCTACAACCAGAACACCATCAATGTGGAGATGCGTCGCATGGCAGAGGAACGCGCGGAGAAATTCATCAACCGCTTGCCAGAACTGAGACGAGTGCTGGCTACAGACGTGATTGCAGCCTTCAATGGTGACCCTGCAGCGAAGAACTACGGGGAAATCATCAGTTGCTATCCTGTCATCAAGGAACTGACGGTGTACCGCATCGCGCATGAGTTGTGGAACCTGGAAGTGCCACTCATCCCACGTATGTTGACAGAGATGGCACATTCGGAGACGGGTATAGACATCCATCCTGGTGCCACAATTGGCGAATACTTCACCATTGACCACGGTACTGGTGTGGTGATTGGCGAGACGAGCATCATCGGCAATAACGTAAAATTGTATCAAGGCGTGACCTTGGGTGCGAAGAGTTTCCCATTGGATGAAGACGGCAACCCCATCAAGGGCATTCCTCGTCACCCTATCCTGGAAGACGATGTGATTGTCTATTCCAACGCCTCCATCTTGGGACGCATCACCATCGGAAAAGGTGCCGTGATTGGTGGCAACATCTGGATTACACACGACGTGCCTGCCGGAGCAAGCATCACACAACCAGCCCACGCGCTGGGCGGAGTTTGCCATGCGGACAAAAAGTAATAACCCAAAGAACTTATGACTGAATTTAAGATAATCGCAAAGACTTTCCAAGGATTGGAAGAAGTCCTTGCAAAAGAACTTATCAATCTGGGCGCCAACAACGTCGAGATTGGTAGGAGAATGGTGGCTTTCACAGGCGACAAGGAGATGCTCTACAAGGCAAACTTCTGTACACGCACTGCGGTGAAGGTGCTGAAACCCATCAAGGAGTTCAAGGCGAAAGATGCCGATGAGGTGTATGAAGCAACGAAGCAGATCGACTGGGAGAGATACATGGACGTGAAGAGCACGTTCCTGGTGGATTCTGTCATCTTCAGCGAGAACTTCCGCCACTCGAAGTTTGTGGCATACCGCGTGAAGGATGCCATTGCTGATTATTGGCGTGAGAAGTCGGGAGGTGACCGTCCCAACGTGGTCATCAGCAATCCTGACCTTCGTGTGAATGTACACATCGCAGAGGATGAAGTGACCATCTCACTCGACTCATCGGGTGAGAGTCTGCATCAGCGTGGTTATAAGACGGCTACTGTGCAGGCACCACTGAACGAGGTGTTGGCAGCAGGTCTCATCATGCTGACTGGATGGGATGGCGAGTGTGACCTGATTGACCCCTTCTGTGGCTCAGGCACCATCCTGATTGAAGCAGCGCTCATTGCCCAGAACGTCTATCCGGGTGTGTTCCGCAAGGAGTATGCTTTCGAGAAGTGGAAGGACTTTGACGCTGACCTCTTTGACCGCATCTACAACGATGACAGTCAGGAGCGTGAGTTTGACCATAAGATTTATGGCTATGACATCAATCGCCAAGTGGTGCAGATTGCCACAGACAATGTGCTGAACGCTGGTGTGAAGGACATCGTGAGTGTGGAGCAGCGCGACTTCTACGAGTTTGAGCAGCCACTCGACAAGGCGATTATGATTACGAATCCTCCTTATGGTGACCGCATCACAACAGATGACATTTTTGACTTGTACGAGACCATCGGAAAGAACTTGAAACGCAACTTCGTGGGCAACGATGCATGGATCATCTCGCATCACGAGGAACTCTTCGACAAGATTGGCTTCCGTCCATCCACGAAATACGCCTTGTTCAATGGCTCATTGGAATGTGAGTTCCGCAAATATCAAATCTTTGACGGCAAACTCAGGGAGCGCCGTGAGGAAGGATTGGACATCAAGACTGACGAAGACAGGCGCCACAACCTCAAATTCAAGCCTCACAAGAAGAATGAGGACGGTGAGTGGGGTGCCAGCCCACGTGGTGGCAGAAGAAACCCCACAGAGGACGAGGAGCATTACTTCAAGTCGAAGCCATTCAAAGAGAGACCTTCCAAGGACAAACCTTTCGAGGAGGAAGTGAGCAGGAAATGGGGCAAGGATAGCCGTTGGAAGATGTATGAGGCAGAAGACGAAGAAGAGGCTGAAATCATCAATCGCCACCTCGGCAAATGGGGTGACCGCACAGTACGACCCTCCAGCCCACGCGCTGGGCGTAAGTCTCCATTCGGCGAGGAAAGCAAGGAGGAAAGAAGAGGAGGGGATGAGCGTGAACGCTACACGGACCGCGAATCACGTCAAGAAGCCCGAAAGGCTTTCTTCGCAGGGAAAAATGGAGGTCCTAAAGAGTTTGGCGAGAGAAAAGAGTCGTTCGGGGGTCGCAAAGGCGAGAGAGATGAGCGACGTCCATATCGAGATGGCGAGCGACCTGCTCGTAAATTTGACGGACAGAGAGGTGAAGGTCATCCGTCTCGAGGAAAAAAGAAGTAGAGGGGGATATCTCGGAATTTCCAGAAAACCTGGATAATCCGTCTACCCAACGTAAAGTTTCCACATTGTATTGATGGCCAAAGGAGAACAACATCCCTTTGGTCATCAATTGTTTTGCCTGCTCAGGTTTACCCCGGAAACCATGAATAACCCAAGGTTGTGGCTCCCTACCCTCTCTTTTGCATGAAGTCTCGAGTTCACGACGAAGCATCAGCAATTCGTCAAATGCACGAACACAATGAATGACCATGGGTTTCTGCACCTCTTCTGCCAAGGCTATATGAGCACGAAAAGCCTCCATCTGCAGGGACAATTCCTCTCCCTGCACTTTATCTAAGCCACACTCACCTATTGCCCACACATCCTCCCGTTTTGCTGCTGTGCGAACTGCATCAAAGGGCTCTTCCCAAGCCTTCGTCACCTTCCAAGGATGCAAGCCTACCGAGAGTTTCACATGCTCAGGATAGGAAGGTAAGAGGTTTGCTGTGTCCACATTCAGCAGACAAGGCTCTTCATCAATAGAATATGTGTGGAAGTTGAACAAGTTGATAGTTGATAATTGACAGTTGACAGTTAGAAGTTACCAATGGAACTCTTCGGGCACAGGATCATAGCCACAACCTCCCCATGGATGGCAACGCAAGATGCGACGACAAGCCAAGTAGAACCCCTTGAGAGGACCATGCTTCTTGATGGCGTCCACAGCATAACTGGAACATGTGGGAGTGAATCGACACGTTGGAGGCAACAGTGGCGAGATGCAGGCACGATAGAAATAGATAGGAATCAAAAGAAGAAAGGAGAAGAAGGAGGAGATGCCTGAAACGATAGAGGAGAGAAACGTGGATGGGGTCATGGCATCAGGGATTTAGTTTCTCAGCGATTCGGGTAAGTGCCTTCTTCATACTCTTGTTGACAGCATAGAAGGTGGGGAGCGTGTCAGTGATGCACACAAAAGCAAGGGCAAGGCGAGAGTCTTTCCCTTCAAGAGCATCCCATAAGATATGCTTGTTAAGTCGGTAAGCCTCACGCACCAAACGCTTCATGCGATTGCGGTCAACAGCATGACGGAAACGTTTCTTAGGAACAGACACCAAGATGGACACAGGTGGAAGTTTCTCTGAGTTTTCCGATGAGTTCGGATTCTCAGAGTTTCCTTTTTCCATCTGCATAAAAACAATTCGCAGGGGAAATGCCGCCATTGAAGCATTTCCACCTGCGAAAAGTTTATCTATGACAAGCCGGCTGGTAAGCCGCTCACTCTTTGTTAATCCATCGTTCATTATGTATAACGCCTTATTTCAGCGTCTTGGCGTAAGCCTCGATGATGGCAGGCACTGAACGAAGTTCTGGCGTGGGCTGGTAGTCCACGTGCAAACCTGCTTCTTCTGCTGCCTTGATGGTCTTGGTACCCAAGCAAGCCACCTTGATGTCCTTCTGCTCGAAATTGGGGAAGTTCTTCATCAATGAATGAATACCCTCTGGTGAGAAGAACACCAGCATATTGTAGTCGAAAGCCTCATCAGGAGTAAAGTCGTTTGCCACCGTGTAGTACATCACAGCCTCATCGTGCTCCACACCTGTCTCGTCGAGCATACGACGCATATCATCAGTGTGAGCAGAGGACTGAGGGACAAAGTATGTTTCGTTACCATGCTTGGCAATGATAGGCATCAAGTCAGTCACCAAACCTGACTCGGGGAAGAAGTTCTTGCGCTTGCGATACTGCACATACTTCTGAATGTAAAGCGATACCTGTTCCGATACACAGAAATACTTCATATCGTCAGGGATGTTCACACGCAATTCCTTGCAGAGAGCAAAGAAGTGGTCGATAGCATGACGTGAAGTGAAAACAATGGCTGTATGACCAGGAATGGACACTTTCTGCTGACGAAAATCCTTCGCGGACATCGGCTCTATCTTGATGAAAGGCCTGAAAACCAATTCGACGTTGTATTTGTGTGCTACCTCAAAATAGGGAGACTTCTCCGTTTGAGGCTTTGGTTGAGATACTAAGATCTTTGTTCCCATCAATATAAAATATTATTTACTATATAATTGTCACTAAACCATACCGCCAAATGCCCAAATACAAGTGTCGGTAACAATTCGACGCTGCAAAAGTACAAAAAAATGAGCATATAGCCATATTTTTTAACCCGAAAGTTAGCAATCAACTTGTAAAACAGCAGCAACTCGTACAGAATCACTACCAAAATGGCACTCCAAATGACAATCTCATGACTCAAATGAGAAAACACATCCAGAAGGGCAATGGGGTAAAAAAGGAAGGCTGTCAGGGAGGTCATCAGCAGGTATCCTGATATCCATTTACGACTCGGTTCACGATTGAAAAACGTAAAATTGACGATTGAATAGAGACAGGATTTTATATAGACAAACAACTGGAACACCAACCATCCTGCAGCATATAACCAATAGGGAAATCCTATCGAAGAAATGCAGTTGCTCTTCGGAATCAGACTTTCGAAGAAGAGAAGAGAAAGGCTGAGTGCACCAATAGTTGTCAGCAGAAAGACATTCAGCATCTCACCAGCATCCTCCATCACATTCCCCTCCACATACACACGCTTGGACGTGAAATATTCTTTCAGACGATAGAGCCACACGTCCTTACCCTTGTAGAAGACGAATGCGAGGACAAAGAACATGACCGTCATACCAACGACAACAACGTCATCCTTGCAAAGGATATAGTTGCACTGCTCCATCGGAATGGTGTGGTCGGGCAAAAGAACTCCCTGCTGGTACAACTCCGATTGCTGAATGACATTGGAATCAGGAGCAAACCACGTGTTCATGTCATCGAACACCATCTTACAAGTTAAATGCTTTCTTGATCTGTGATTGATACTTCTCTGTCTCTTCCCATGGGAACAGCGTCACTTCGATTTCCCTGTCGCCTTGATAGCGATTGGTAAACTTCTTCACCACACGCTCTGTTTTGCGTCCGAAATGGCCATAAGAGGCAGTTTCCAAATAGATAGGCTTCCGCAAACCAAAACGCTTTTCAATGGCTTTAGGACGGAGATCGAACAGTTCTCCTATCTTCGTCGCAATCTCTCCATCCGAAAGTGCCACCTTCGATGTTCTGTAGGTGTTCACATAGATGCTGACAGGCTCAGCCACACCAATGGCATAACTCAGTTGCACCAATATCTCGTCTGCCACACCAGCCACCACCAAATTCTTGGCAATATGGCGTGCTGCATAAGCGGCAGACCTGTCCACCTTGCTGGAGTCTTTTCCCGAGAAAGCACCACCACCATGAGCACCACGTCCACCATAGGTGTCCACGATAATTTTCCTACCCGTCAAACCCGTGTCACCATGAGGTCCGCCAATCACGAACTTGCCCGTTGGGTTGACATGATAAGTGATGCCCTCCTTGAAAAGAGCACTAATCTTCTCGTCGCCAATCTCGGCAATCACTTTTGGAATCAAGATGTTGATGACATCCTCTCTGATGCGCTGCAACATCTTAGTGTCAGCCTCATCCTGTGTGAGCCCGTTCTCAGCAGTAGGTACAATGAACTCATCGTGCTGAGTGCTCACCACAATAGTGTGGATGCGCTGCGGTTTGTTATCATCGCCATACTCAATCGTCACCTGACTCTTGGCATCGGGGCGCAGATAGGTCACTTCCTTGCCATTCGGACGAATGTAAGTCATCACCTTCCCCTCTCTACGAATGTCTGCCAACACCCTCAGGATGCGATGTGAAAGGTCGAGCGACAACGGCATGTAGTTCTCTGTTTCATTCGTTGCATAGCCAAACATCATACCCTGGTCGCCTGCTCCTTGCTCCTCTGGCTTCTCACGCTCCACACCACGATTGATGTCACCACTCTGCTCATGAATGGCATTCAGCACACCACAACTCTCGCCGTCAAACTTATACGCTGATTTCGTATAACCAATCTTGTTGATGGTCTCACGCGCAATCTCTTGAAGATCAACATACGCATTGCTCTTCACTTCACCAGCCACC